>JARFQS010000003.1 GCA_029287645.1 Thermoanaerobaculia bacterium
GACCAGGACCGTTCCTATCGCAGCATCTTTCGCTTTCAACGCCGGGTCAACCAGATGGCCCGCGAGCACCGACTCCAGCTGGAGAAGTACCTCGGCGATGGAGCTCTCTACTCCGGACGGCATCCTCATATCCTCCTGTTCATGGCCATTCAGCTCCAGCGCTACTACAAGCGTGCCCTGAACGAAGGATTCCCATTCGATCGAGGCATGCGCATCGGGCTCAACCATGGCGAGTACCGACTGCTGCCCATCGAAGAAGGGGGGCAGGGCAAGACGCACCGATACGAGTTCTTCGGTCACGGCATCGTCGAGCTGTCCAGGCTAGCGACCGGCAAGGCCACACGCGAGATCGACGACATCAAGACCCTGCTGCTGGGTCTGGGTTATCCACAGCCGGAGGTGGAGCGCTTCTTCGCGCCTCTCGAAAGACAGAATGTCGATCTCGTGGACAAGACCGAAGAGGCTCGACAGTTCTACTGCTACATCGACAAACATGGCGCCCTCGTCAATGAGGGCATCGCAGCTACGGAGCAGTTCATCTCCGAGCTATCCAGCACCGGCATGGTGCAGCCCCTGTATCGCCTCCGCGAAGACAAGCGAGAGTACCTCGTCCTGGAGCTTCCCCTCGGCAATCAGGTGCTCCTCGTGGGCATCCGCGAGCTGGGCAGGGCCAACTTGAAGGGCCTCGAGAAGGGCCGGCTCTACGAGGTCGTGGACGGCGAACCGTGGAAGGATCTGCCTCGACAGGAAGAACGCACCCGAGGCAGCCTTCTCGACAGCCTGAAGGGAGACTTCGGGGCGCCCCTGGGGGCCTCGAAGTCCGTTTGACTCGAATCTGCCAACACCCTGAACATCGGGAGGGAGCCAACGACAATGTCCGAAGCCATTTGGAAAACCGAGATTCCGGATCTTCCGCCGCCACGCCGAGGCAAAGTGCGCGATGTCTACGACCTGGGCGAGCTGCTGTTGATCGTCGCCTGCGATCGAATATCGGCCTACGACCACATCCTGCAACCCGGTATTCCTGGCAAGGGCAAGATCCTCACCCAGCTGAGCAATTTCTGGTTCGATCGATTTCGGGACGCGGTTCCGAATCACCTCGTCGCTACCGATGTAGGGGACTTTCCCAAGGAGCTCGCGGCACATTCCGAGATGCTGGAAGGGCGATCGATACTCGTATCCAAGGCCGATGTCGTGCCCTTCGAGTGCGTCGCGCGTGGATACCTGGCGGGTAGCGGATTCCGTGAGTACACGGAAAGCCGCTCGGTCTGTGGAATTCCTCTTCCTGAAGGACTGCAGCGAGCCGACCGGCTACCCGAGCCCATCTTCACGCCAGCAACCAAGGCCGAGTCCGGTCATGATGAGAATGTGTCCTACGAGATCATGGTCGAGGCTGCGGGAGAGGACCTCACCCGGCAGCTGAAGGACATCACGCTCTCCGTCTACTCCATGGGTGCCGAGCACTCGTCCACCTGTGGCCTCATTCTGGCGGACACCAAGTTCGAGTTCGGACACTCGGGAGGCCAGATCACGCTGATCGACGAGGTCCTCACTCCGGACTCCTCCCGTTTCTGGGAGGCCGAGACCTGGACACCTGGCGTAGAACCCGTGTCGTTCGACAAGCAATATGTCAGGAATTGGCTGGACGAGTCCGGCTGGGACCGCGAGTCACCGCCACCAGAGCTCCCGGCAGACGTTGTCCAGGGAACGTTCGATCGCTATCTCGAGGCGTTTCGACGGCTGACCGGCAGCGAGCCGAACCTCTAGGCGGCGAGCTTCTCGAGTCGAGGCGTCTCCACCCTCCGCCGAGTTGGTGAGGAATTCGTACCTAGAAGGGCGGCGGTCCGCTGTCCTGGGCGGCCAGGTTGCAGAATTTGGTGGTTTCGCTCAAGAAGACCATCTTGACCGTTCCGGTCTGGCCGTTGCGATGCTTGGCGAGAATGAGCTCTGCGATTCCCTTGTCAGGCGAGTCCTGATCGTAGACTTCGTCTCGATAGATGAACATCACGAGATCTGCATCCTGTTCGATCGAACCGGACTCCCGGAGGTCCGCGAGCTGGGGCCGGTGGTCGCCGCTCCGCCGCTCCGGCTGCCGTGATAGCTGCGAGAGTGCCACCACCGGCACGCTGATCTCTTTGGCGAGCTGCTTCAGACCCCGAGTGATAGCGGCGATCTCTAGGTTTCTGCTCTCGTATCGACCCCCTGCCTGCATCAGCTGCAGGTAGTCGAGGATGACGAGCTCGAGGCCGTGCTCGGCCTTCAGCCGACGCGCCTTGGAGGCAATCTCGAGCAGCGTGGGATTCGCCGAGTCATCGATGAAAAGGGGCGCACTGGAGACAGTCTTCACCGCCTGGATGACCTTGCTCCACTGCTTCTGGGACAGATGCCCGGAGCGCAACGGACCAAAAGGCACATCCACCTCCGAAGAGAGGATGCGCAGGGCCAGTTCCTCCTGGCTCATTTCCAGGGAGAACACCCCTACCGCCCTCTTCTCCCGGATTGCGGCGTGCTCGGCGATGTTCAGCGCGAGGCTCGTCTTACCCCTTCCCGGCCGCCCGGCAATGATGACCAGGTTCCCGGGATTCAGCCCATCACCCTGATCGGCGCCGATCCCTACACCCGTCTGGAGGTGCTCGCCGCCGGGCCCGGCGCGCCGCGGCTGCGCGTGGGCTGTGTGGGATATTTCGGCGTTAACGACGGCGGCATCGAGATTATCGACCCGCTGGCCGGGGTGAGCCTCGGCTACGAGGTCACGGAGCAGCAGCTGGGCGGTGACGTCACGGCTTTCGTCGGCACGGGCGATCACCTGGTCGCGATAGTCAGCGATGTATCGTTCGTGACGAGTCTGCGCCGGATCGAACCCGCCAGCGGCGAGGTGACCGTGC
>JARFQS010000008.1 GCA_029287645.1 Thermoanaerobaculia bacterium
AGCTGAAGACGGCTTACGAGATTAGGTCGTTGGTCTCGTGGGCTCGGAGATGTGTATAAGAGACAGGCCGGTGGCGTAGCGCAGTAGGCGCAGCTGTCGCCCTCGCTCACTTGGCACTCTTCCGTGCCCATCGTCAGGAAGATGCTGAATTCCGGCTCGTTGCCAGGCGATGATCCAGGACTCGGGAAGGGTGACACCGTCCCTGAGCTCCTGCTCCCAGATGAGATCGAGCGCCCGGTCTGCGATGCTCCTCACCCAGACCGTCGAGTGCCGCGGCTCTGGCTGCAGATGACGGATCGCCTGCTCGACGTAGCCGTGGAGTGTCGGATCCGCGACGGGGACCTGCGCAAGGCGAACCTCGAGAAGCATGCGAACGTTCTGTTGGAACAGCTCGGCATCTCCGAAGACCCTTTGCAGGCTGCTCACACCCGCCGACTCCCGCTCTACGAACCGTTCCACGAGGCCACAGGCGGAGACGATCCGCTTGCCTTCCCGTCGGACGAATCCCCTCCGCTCCAGCCGGCGCAACCGAGACTCCGGAACCGCCCTGACCCGCAACTCGCCACGCGTCAGGTCTGCGAGATCCGTCTTCATCTCCGCCGTGCACTCCTCCCACAGAGCTGCGAGAAGCTGCCGGCGGCGCTGCATCAGACGCTCGGCCAATCGATCCACATCCTCACCACTGACCTTGGCTCCGGGCTCGGCCCACTCCCACGTCGACTGCAGAAGGGCCGTCAGCAGAATCGGAATACTCCCGGTCCAGTACTGAAGCCGCTGGCGAGCCGCCTTGTCGAGTGGGACTCCTTCTCGGCTGAACGGCTCGAGAAACGCCTCCCAATCGCTGTCATCGAGACAGCCGACGATGACCGGGGCGTCGTGGAAGATCTCCCAGAAATCCGACGTGCGGGACTCCTCCGTCCGGCACAGCTCCCGCAGGGGAAGTCGACTGCCGGTCACATAGCGCAGAACCGGTTCCGAGGCGATTCGCAGCAGACCGTCCCAGATCTCGGAAGTGATGCCGGGGTTGGCCAGCACATCGTCGAAGCCATCCATGACCATCAGCACGGCGTCATCGGTCTGAGCGAGCTCGCGAGCCACCAGACCGAGGCGTTCGGTGATCTCCACGTCGTCGAATCGGAGTAGCTCGGAGCCCTCGGGCCAGGACTTCTCCACCGCCGCCGCCAGCTTCTCCGCAAAACGCTCGCGCAGCTCGTCATCGGTCAGAGGGGTCCGCCGGCGCAGATCGAAGTAGGCCGCCCCCAGATACCCTGGCTGGTCCTCCGCGTAGATCCTGGCGATCTCCTGCAGCAGGACGCTCTTGCCATACAGAGCCGGCCCCATGACCGAAACGTGCTCGGGGCGCTCCTTGTCGAGGTGGGCTCGCACTCTTGCGGTCAGATCCCGACGACCGAGAAGGGCTGGAACGGTAGGGCCCAAGACCTGGTACGGGTTGTTCTTCATCCGAGCATTATCACTCATCGTCGAGGCCCTCGATCCGTGCCGACTCTGTAGAATCGTCTTGCCGGTGAATCCTTGGCCGAGGAGGTAGCACCATGTGTCGTTGGCTGGCCTATTCTGGAGCCCCCTTGTTCCTCGAAGAGCTGATCTTCAAGCCGAAGCACTCCCTGATCGACCAGAGCCTTTCGGCCTATGCGAGCGAGAGCACGACCAACGGCGACGGTTTCGGCATGGGCTGGTACGGCGACCGGGACTTCCCCGGCGTCTATCGCGACATACAACCGGCCTGGAACGACGACAACCTACGTGACCTGGCTGCGCAGATCGAGTCTCCCCTGTTCCTCGCCCACGTTCGTGCGGCGACTGGAACGGCGGTTCAGCAGTCCAACTGCCACCCCTTCCGGCACGGCAAGTGGCTCTTCGTCCACAACGGCTCCATCGAGGAGTTTCGAAGTCTCCGCCGAGAGCTGACCCTGGCCGTGGCGCCAGAGCTCTTTCCCTACATCTCCGGGACCACCGACTCCGAGATCATGTTCTATTTAGCCCTGACGTTTGGACTGCAGAAGAACGTCATCGGAGGTGTCGAGAGGATGGTCGGTTTCATCGAAGAGGTCGCAGCGAAGCACGACATCGAGAATCCGCTGCAGATGACCCTCGGTATCAGTGAAGGCGAGCGCATCTACGCCTTCCGCTACTCCAGCGAGGGAAGGTCCCGCACCCTGTTTCACAGTGTCAGCAAGAAAGCCATCCAGGAGTTGCACCCCGATGTAGGAATGCTGCCGGACGACTTACGGATCATCGTGTCCGAACCCTTCAGCGACCTGACCGACCTCTGGGTCGAGATTCCGGAGTCGACTGTCGTGGTCGTGGAGCAGGGCGAGGTATTGCCGCAGCCCTTCACGCCCCAGCGAAGTCACCAGATGGCCTGAAGCCGCTCGCATCGAAAGAGAGATCCTTGCCCAGAAATCCATGGCTGCGACGGCTGTCGATCGTCCTGGCGATCGGCGTCGGCTTCGTCATCGCTTTCGTGGCGTTCCTTCTCCTCATACAGCCCATCTTGAACTTGAGCCCCTTCAAGGGACTCCTCGCGGCTCAATTGTCCGGCCTCGCCGGAGTGCCGGTAACCCTGGAGGAGCTCTACCTGAAGACATCTCTCGAACCGAGAGTAGAGATCCGAGAGCTGCAGGTCGCAGATCTGGCGGGTGTCGGGACGGCACAGCTCCAGATCGAGTTGATACCACTCCTGAAGCGGAACATTTCCATCGACTCCCTGAAGCTGGATCAGGTGACAGTCCAAGTGCGTCCCACCGTCGATCTGGTACGGGAATGGCTCAGCCAAGACGACCGCCCGAAGTCCCCGTACCGGGTGGACGCCCTCGAGAACCTCGAGTTCGACCGGGTCCAGTTGAATGTCACCGGCGATCGCGGTGGCGATCATCGCCTCGTGATCGACGAGTGTGACGGTGGGATCACCAGAGAGTCCCCCTTGAAGCTCGAGGCTCGTGGGAGCTTCGACGACACGGCTCTGCGATTCGAGGCTGGGGGTCCCACACTGGAAGAGTTCTTCAATTCAGATTCGACGATTCCAATGGAGGCAGCCCTCGAGGTCGCCGGCGCCAATCTCACCCTCGACGGCACTCTCACCAGGCAGTCCAACCCACCGACCCTTGCCCTGAATTTCAGTCTCGAGGGAGACGCTCTCGAGACCACGCTCGCAGCCGTCGGAATCCAGCTCCCTCCGCTGGGTTCCTTCCAGGTCCAAGGCAGCCTGACTCACTCGGGGGGTCCGTTCCACCTGACCGAGCTCCAAAGCCGGATCGGCGAAGCCGGGCTGAGCGGTGATCTCCAACTGAGCTTCGAGAGCGAGAAGCTCACCCTCGACGGCAGACTGGATACCGGCCGAATCGACCTGGGCTCATGGCTCGATCTTCCCCCACCCGGCGACAACCAGAAACCAGAGGTCGCCACTGAATACCGAATCTTCGAGCGGCCCATCCCAACAGAGCCGATCGAGAACGCTCTGGCCGCAATGAATGTCGATCTCGACATCAGTATCGAGGGACTCGATGGGCTCCAAACTACCGTCGAAGAGATGAAGGGAGAGCTGATTCTCCAAGACGGGCACTTGACCCTTCCGTATGAGCTCGCTCTTTCGGGGGCTCCGGTCCGGGGCCAGGCAACGGTCACCAGCTCCGCGGGCACACTCGGACTGAGTCTCGAGCTCGCGTCGGCGACGTTCACCCTCGACCAACTATCGCAAGACCTGGGTCGCGGCCTGACAACCGGCACCGTCGGACACGTGTACCTCTCGGCGTCGAGCTCCGGCGACACGATCGGGGACCTGCTCAACCAACTCGTCCTCGAGCTCGATTCAGGCGACGCACGGCTCCTCTTCAGCAGCCCCAACAGGGAGAAAAAGGTCGATCTCGTCCTCACTCGACTGGAGCTGAAGCGCGGTCCGGAGCTGCCTATCCGGGTTGAGCTCGACGGTGATCTGAAAGGCTATCCCTACCGCATCGAGCTGGCTGGACAGGACACGAAGGACTGGGAGTCGAAGGCCCCCTGGCCCTTCACACTGATCAGCGAAGCGTTGGGGGGCAGGACGTCGATCGCCGGGAAGATCTCGCTCGAGCCCGACGACTTCTTCCTGGAGCTCGAACTCGATGTCACCGGTGATCGGATCGGAGATCTCGAGCCCTGGTGGGGGGTACCGCAAGATGCTGATTATCCCTACGCGGTTCGCGGATCCCTGCTCGCCAAGCCCGGCCACTGGAAGCTGGATCTCGACACGGTCCGCGTAGGCCAGACTCTCGCCTCATTGACCGTGCTCGATCCGGAGCTCGAAGGGGCGCCCCTTCGGCTCGACCTCCAAGCCGAGACCGTGTTCTTGGACGAGCTGATGTACTTGATCGAACCCGAAGAAGAGGAGATTGCTGCAGAGCCGGTCTTGACCCTGGACATCCCAATCTGGCCTGAGGAGCTCCGCCTTCCGGACACACGAGCGAACATCGAGCTCGACGAGGTGCTGCGAGAGGCTCCTGGGCTCGCCGACTTCAACGATGTCTCGGTGGACCTGGACATCTTCGAGAGTCAGCTGGAGCGAATCGCCTTCTCCGCTAGGGCAGACGAAGCGAGCTGTCGAGGCGACCTCCATCTCGACTGGGCGACGGATCCTCCCGAGATGACTCTCGATCTGGGTGGCGAGGCGCTAGATCTCGGTCGTCTTGTCGAGCTCGACGAAATAGCGCCCGATCTCATCGTTCGAGCCGAGCGGTTCGACCTCGATGTCACCGCGGAGGCCGAGACCTTGCGCCAGATGCTTCGCGAAGGCGTCACGATCACGGGAGGTGCCGAGGACGTCTACATCTCGGCCCCATCGCTCGACGCGGAAAAGCCCCTGGAGCTCACCCTGGACCAGGCATCGATCTCCGAGGCTCCCGGCAAGCCTATTCAGGTGCGAGCTGACGGCCACCTCTGGGAGTGGCCTGTGGATCTCCAGATCGCGCTCCACAACAAGGAACGAACAGGGCCCGATGATGACCCTTTCCCGGTCGAGATGAGCCTGCGTGCAGGTGACGTGCGCCTGAAAGCCTCGGGAGAGCTCGTGCCTCCAGTCACTCCGGACAACCTCGACCTCAGCTTCTCGCTGACCGCCGATCGTGTCAGCAGTTTCGAGCCCTTCACCGGACATCGGATCTCCGAGATCGGACCCGTAGCAGCCTCAGGGAATCTCGCGATCCGACCCGACCACTACACCCTGCAGGAATTTTCCCTCGAGGTGAGCGAGTCGGACGTCCATGGAAGCATGTCCTTGGATCTGGCAAGTGAACGACCCCGCCTCTCCGCCGACTTCTCGTCGCGGCGTATTCATCTCGCCGAGATAGGAGCTCACGCAAGGGACCCCGACCCAACCCAGAGCGAGACTGCAGCATCGGCGGAACCTGACAGCGGCACGGAAGAGGAGGCTCAGGAGAGTTGGCTGGAGAAGCTCCAGTCGAGCAAGCTCGCAGAGCTGGATCTCGACCTGAGCCTGCAATCAGACGACATCTACTGGGGAGGCGAGACAGGTGGCGGTGGACATATCGAGATTCGGTCCGAGAAGGGTCGGCTGGCTCTTGGCCCCTTCCACCTGGCCCTGGCGGACGGATGGATCGACGGAAACGTCCTCGTACAGGCGGATTCCGGCCTACTGGACGCCGACATGGAGCTCCTGGTCTACGACGTCGAGTACGGGCCGATTCTGAGGTCCTTCAATCCAGAGGGAGAGGGCAGTGGCACGATCGACCTGGAGACCCGGCTGGTGGCCTCGAGTGCGCCTGCCGGTGAACTGATCACCACGGCCGATGGCGAATTCCGCTTCGCGCTCTTTCCGCGTAACGTCGATACCACCCTGCTGAACTTCTGGGGAGCGGGTCTCTTCAGTTCGATGTTCCGCGCTGTGGATCCCACCGATGAATCCATCCTCAACTGTATGGTAGGCGACTTTTCTGTCACCGACGGAGTGCTGACAGCCGACCAGTTCTGGTTCGACACGTCGAGGATTCGCGCCCGGGGCAAGGGCACGATCGACCTGCCGCAGGGGACCCTCGATATGACCCTCCACCCGCGGCCGAAGAAGAGGACCTTCCTGACCCTGGCCACGCCAGCCAGGATCAAGGGGCCCGTCGAAGATCCCAAGGTCTCCTTGAAGAAGGGGGGGATGGTGGGAACCGCCTTCCGCCTCTACATGTGGTGGCTGACGATCTACACCCAGATCCTCAAAAAGCCCCTGCCCACCGACGGCTCGGACGTCTGCTTCCTGCCTCCGCCACCCGAGACCACCGAGTCTCCGACAAGCGAAGCCACCCAACCACCGAATCGCTGAACCTTCAGATCAGAGCTCACCCAGAAGGCGGAGCTTCTGTTCGACTTCTTCGAGGATGGTTCTGGGCAGCAGTGCCAGGGCTCGGGGGGGGACCTTCTTCGGCCAGTACAGCCAGGCCTCAGACTTCCCAGGCTTCGCGCAATCGGGAATCCAGAGTAACCAGATCGGCCTCGAGCTCACGCGCGAGCCATAGATAGCAGGCGTCGTAGTAGGTGAGATGCTTCCGCTCCGCCAGCTCGATGACTTTTCTATCGACGACCCCGACCTCGCGAAGCCTCAACCGATCCAAGAAGCCCAGAGCCTGCAGGAGCGTCTCCTTCGCCGCGGGATAGAGCTGTCGCTTCTTGAGGCATACACTCGCGAGCTCGTCCCGAAGCAGGGTCGGAGCGATCAGCTGTCGGTCCTCGAGAGCTGTGGCGACCTCTGCTCCCTGCGGCTCCCCGAACAGGAGCGAGGCGATGGCCGAGGCGTCGACCACGGCGAGCTCATCGCCCATCCCGCTCCTCTCGGACCATTCGAGCGGCCAGAGCGCCGGATTTCAGCCCCAGGTTCCGCACTTCATCGAGAATCTCTCTCGGAGTCACCACGGCCTTGTCCGTCACGGACTGCTCCAAGATCGCCATCAGCTCACCTTGCAGCGAACGGTGATTTCGTGCGGCTCGTTCACGCAGACGCTCTGCTAGCTCATCGGGCACGTTCTTGATCGACAAGTTCACCGACATCGCCTAGATCCACTCACTTGGGTTTCATAATGGCTCCATTGTAGAGCCATTCCATCAGCGGATCCAGGTCCTGATCTCCAAGACGAATTTCGGACGGATCTTTTTGCTCCAGGGCGGCTCGCTACTACCCATGTAGGGCAGGCCTTGTCCGGCTCAGTAACTCACCGAGGGCTCAGCCCCGCGAGATGCAGCGTCCCTCGACGAACCTTCACCGATCTTTGCGATGGGTCGGTGCATCACGAAACCCGTAGCTGTTCGAGCTTTGATGGGTTGCAGATTCATCATAAGCTGATTAAGATGGCGGGGTGGAGCGAAGCGTCAGAGAGTATCTCGCCGAGATCGGCCGACGAGGCGGGAGGAAGAGCCGTCGCGTGCTAGATCCGCAGACAGCGCGGACAATGGTTCGGGTGCGTGAGGCAAGGCGAATGTACCGTCGATTCCATGCGGAGTGCTTCTGGTCGTTCGATCCTGACTACCCGATCGGCTCCTCAGATGTCACCTGGGTGGCGGAGCAGCTCCGCAAGCACGGCGGGCGCGACGCTTGGCGGGCGGCGGAGAGACTATGCCCTTGACCGACTACCAGGCCAGCCTTGCCCGGCTCCTCTCCGAGAATCGAACGTTCGACTCCTATCTCGCCGGGGGAGCCGCGATCTTGATCGAGCCGAACACGATGCGTTTCAGCCGTGATCTCGACTACTTCCACGACTCCGAGGCCCGGGTCGCGGAGGCCTTTTCAGCCGACAGCAGGCTGCTCGAGTCGCGCGGGTACTCGATCGATGTGGACCTGAACCAACCCGGTTTCGTGCGAGCGATCGTTCGCAAGGACCAGGAGGCCGCCAAGGTCGACTGGGCACGAGACTCCGACTGGCGATTCATGCCAACGGTGAGAGACGACCGGGTCGGCTTCCTGCTCCATCCGGTCGACCTCGCCGTCAACAAGGTGCTGGCGCTCGCCGGCCGCGATGAACCACGTGATGTCCTGGATACCCTTCATCTCCATCACCAGGTCCTCGTGCTCGGCGCACTGTGCTGGGCAGCCTGTGGCAAGGACCCCGGCTTCACGCCCTTGTCGCTCCTGGAGCTACTTCGACGGCGTGGGCGGATCCGCGAGGAGGACCTGGCGCGACTCGACCTTGCCGAGCCTGTCGATCTTCATGCCCTGAAGACGGAATGGCTGGAAGCACTCGACTCCGTCGAGCCCTTCGTCGTCTCCCGACCCTCCGAAGAGATCGGCTGTCTCTACTACAGCCCTTCTCAGCACGACTTCGTCGACCCCCGGGAAGTCACAGACGCCGTGCCGCACTTCGGGAAGCCAGGCGGCGTACTGCCACGCATCGTCGACTAGATGACGTCGTAGACCTGCGATCAGAGCTCACCTAGAAGGCGGAGCTTCTGCTCGACCTCTTCGAGGATGGCGTTGGGGAGTCGAGCCAGGGCTCGAACGAGTCTCCGATTGTCGATCGAACGGCTCTGATCGATCATGACCTCGCAGTCCCGCTCGTTTCCCGCGATACCCCTGGGCAGCGGTACGCGGAGAAGGTTCTCACCCACGAGCCGCGTCGTGCAGGGCAGGACCCATGTCGAGGGATGCCCGGCGTCGTTGAGAAGATCGGACTGAATCACCAGGGCGGGGCGAACCTTACCCGGCTCGGTTCCCCGCCGGGGACTCAGGTCGGCGAGATACAGGGTCCCACGACGAATCTTCACCGGTCTTCGAGTCCTTCGGCCACGAGGGAGTCGAGCTCCTCGATTTCCTGCTTCAAAGACTCGCGAACGGCCAGCGAGTCACGCCGGTAGGCCTGCCGAAGAGACTCCCGATCCGTGACCTCTTTCAGCAGCCGCAATCCTCGTCGCACCACCTCGACGTTACTCTTGGCGTCGAGCGTTGCCTTGAGCTCGAGCACGAGATCGAATTCTTCCGGGGGCAGCGTGATGCTCGACTTGGTATTGGGTTTCATATATTCATGATATCCCTATCTGAAGACAGATCAAGGCAATCAATCCGGCATCGTCCCTGGCACTCAGTCTCGGGAACGGCTGGGCCGTTACAGGCGTGGCCGGTCTGGCCGCTACCACTGACCGCCTGTCTGCCGGCGTCAGTACTCGTCGAAATCGACGGCTTCGGGAGCTTCAATTGCTGCCGCGCAATCGATGTTGAGCGTCGCGTAGGGAAGCGCTTCGAGGCGGGTACCGAGATCGAACCAGAAGGAAGGTCCTATCCGGCGACCTCTTCGAAAGCTTCTTCCAGCAGATCCCCGACTCCCAGGGTCTCGGATCGAGACCGAAGGTAGTCGAGATCCAATCGATCGTCCTGGATGCGCAGAATTCCGAGGACATCCCCCCATTGACGCTCTGAGACCTCGCCGCCGCCCTGGCGGTACCACTCGAGCTTGCGCAGGATCGTGTCCTCGGCGGTCTTTACAGGGACCGGTCGTGACGGCTCACCCAGCTCCAGCATCTGACTCCGCTCGAGTTCCTCGCTGTCATAGCGATCTTTGCCCTTTGGAAAGAGGTCGATCTTGACGCCCGTTTTCAGGTGCACGAGATTGAATGAGGCGTGTTTGGAGATGGCCTGTGCCATGCGATCTCGATCGCAATAGAAGTCTTCGGCGAACTCAGCTGCCAAACGCTCAGCATCACCTGATTGCAGGTCGCAAACGATGTCGATGTCATGCGTTTGCCTCGGTATGCCATGAATCGAGCCGGCATAGGAACCGCCCAGGTGGTATCGACGACCGAGAGCGTCGAGCACGTCGAACACCAGGAAGGCGACTTGCAGGGCCTCGGGATCGTTTGGCTTCATCGAGCTGTCGGATCCGAGTCGGGACCATAGACC
>JARFQS010000048.1 GCA_029287645.1 Thermoanaerobaculia bacterium
CCGCTCGAGGCTCTCCCCGAGACTCCACCAGCCGAAACCGCCCCCGAGTGATCCTCGGCTCTCCAGCTGAGAAGCTCAGTCGGGCGAGATCACCTCTACGGCCCAATCCTTGGAGCTGTCGGGATTCTGGTCGGAGAACCAGGCTATCTGCTCACGAACCAGGTCGAGGGTCAGGGTGTAGGTACCCGGCGCATCGGGGGGCAGGATCTGTGGGTTCACGGTGACCGCCTTTCCCGGTGCCACTTCGGAGGGGAGCGGGCTTCGGAGGCCGCCACGAACCACGGTCCGACCGGAGGCATCGGTCCAGTGATAGCTCAGCTGGACTCGGGTGGCACCGTGAACCGGCCAGGTCTCCTGGCTGGTGTTCTTCAGCTTCACCACGATCTCGAACGGGGCTCCCGCCTCGACGTGGTCCAGCTGCTCGACGTGTTCCCACTCGGTGTGAAAGAGGTCGCGACCTCTTTCATGGCTGGAACCGAGATAGAGGACCGCCGCTCCCAGGTAGAAGTCTTGGTCGCCCGCGCCCCGCCAGATGGGCTTCTCGCCATCGGAAGTCCGGACGGTCATGCGGTAGGTATAGGACTTCCCTTCTGCGCTGCGCCGTGTCTTCCAGGCCCTTTCGGGTGTCAGGGTCACCGCTTGCCTGTCCGGGCCGCTGGATTCATCGAACACGGACTGACCGCACGTACCCTCCAGGCAGATCTCGACAGTGTTGCGGGGCGCACCAGATCGAACCAGGAACACGGCCTCGGTCAGGGGACGGTCCGTGATCATCCACGCCTCGACGAGCTCGGCACCATGGAACCAGAGCTCGTCACCATGCGGTTGGAAGACGTCGGCGCGGCCCCGAAGCCAGACCCCCGAGTGGTACTCGCCCAGATAGCCGGGTATGCGACTCGCCAGCGTCAGCTCGAAAGGAAAGTAGCGAAAAGGCTTGTTGCGAACATGGGATTGCAGGGTCGGCTGATCGACGGGTGCGCCGAAGGGAGTCGTCAGTATCGCTCCCAGAAAGACGCCGCCGAGAGCGAAGCCGGCGGCCATCAGCCAGCTGGGCCGAATCCGGGTGACCAGAAAGAGGAATGCCGGATAGGCGATCACCAGATAGCGATTGCCGATGAAGCCTCCCCCGCCATGCCATCTGTCGGGAAGCAGAAGGAAGAAGGCCACGGTGGAGATGGCCAGGGAAGCGAGGGTGAGCCAGCGGCCCACGGAACGCCAGTCGTGCAAAACAAACAGCAGCATGCATATCCCGGCAAAGGGCATGTAGAGAAGCAGGCCGACGTGCCGACCCCACAAGAAGTAGCCCACGTTGTCGAGCAGTATTGGGAAACCGCGAATTCGCGGGTCGAATCTCTTGAGAAAGAAGCCGATCCGCTCCGACTTCGGCTCGTGGTGGGTGTAGACCCGAGTCTGGATGACTTCGGAGGCCTTGCGCTCCATGAAGGCGACAGGGCTGCTGACGTTGACCGGACGGCGAGATCGGCTGAGGTAGGGCCAGGGTGTGTCGGTCAGGGCCATTGCGAGCCCCGCCAGCAGTAGCAGAGACGAAGCTGCACTGATGCACCAGACCGCGGCCGCCTTCCATCCTCGTCGGCGGACGGAGAAGTAAAGCAGGGGGAGCGCCAGAGCGGCCAGCATCGGCTTGGAGTAGACCGCCAGAGAGAGGCTCGCCGCGGAGCCGGCGATAGCGAGCCAGCTCAGCTGCGCGGACTGAGAGCGCTTCGTTCCGATCACCAGCAGTAAGGCAACGGTGACGCACGTCATGTGGAAGACTTCTGTCTGCAGCCAGAAGATGTAGACGAAGCTGCAGCTCATGAGGAAGAAGCCCCCGGTGAACAGGAAGGCGATGGACTCGCGGTTGAATCGCCGCAGGTAGAGCGTGCCCATGGCGACCATGAGCATCGTCAGGGCGGCATTGAGGGCGATGAGGCCGTTGGCTCCGAAGAGCCCTGCGGCGGGCGCGGCGAACAGGGGGTAGACGAACGGGGCAGAAAAGTGGACGGTCTTCCAACCGTCCTCGCTCATCAGAAACAGGTTGTCGGAGCGGTGGGTGAACTCGTGGAAGAGTCGTTCGAGGTCCCTCGGTTCGCAACGCAGGTCACCGTCCCGCCAGAGGCTGACCGCCATCAGATAGTTGGCTGGCTCATCGGCCTTGAGCAGCATGGGCAGCCCCGGCTTGGCGAGTGTCAACGGGAACAGTACGAAGAAGAGGGTGAGACTGACCCAGGTCAGGATCAGGGGCTTACGAAGGGCGTTCATCGGAGGTTGGCTCCAAAGCCTCAGGGGAGCATTCTATCTAGCCCCATTGAAAAGAAACCGCCCGCGACGGTGGGCGCGGGCGGTAAGGGGAAACATGGGGTATGTGACGGTTACCAGATCTCGGCTCGCTGGTCGGCCGGCAGCGCCATGGGTTCGCCCTCCTCGCAACGGAAGGCGGCCGCGAACTCGGGCATGTTGGCGAGCGGGCCGTTGACCCGGAACTTGGCCGGCGAGTGGGGGTCGGTGTTGACCTGTAGCTTGAGCGCTTCCGGTCGGTAGTTCTTCCGCCACCCTTGGGCCCAGCTCAGGAAGAAGCGCTGCTCGGGAGTGAACCCGTCGATATCGCCAGGGTCCTTGCCCTCGAGTGCAGTTCGCAGCGCGTAGTAGGCCATGGTCAGGCCGGCCAGGTCACCGATGTTCTCACCGAGGGTGAGCTCTCCGTTGACGTGCAAGTCGTCCACGGCCACGAAGCCACTGAACTGGTCGACCAGAATCTTGGTGCGCTCTTCGAACCGCTCGCGGTCCTCGTCGGTCCACCAGTTCTTCATGTTGCCGTCGGCGTCGAAGGTAGAGCCCTTGTCGTCGAAGCCGTGCATGAACTCGTGACCGATGACACTACCCATGGCTCCGTAGTTGATGGCGTCGTCTGCCTCTCCATCGAACATGGGTGGCTGCATGATGGCCGCCGGAAAGACGATCTCGTTCATCACCGGGCTGTAGTAGGCGTTGACGGTCTGCGGGGACATGCCCCACTCGTTGCGGTCGATGGGCTGACCGATCTTGTCGAGATTGCGACGCATCTCGAAAGCGTTGGCGGCCCGCACATTGGCGACATAGCTCTGACGCTCGATGTCGAGCTTCGAGTAGTCACGCCACTCGTCCGGATAGCCGATCTTCGATGTGAAGGCAGCCAGCTTCGCCAGAGCCTGCTTCTTGGTCTCGTCACTCATCCAATCGAGATTCTGGATGCGGGCGCCGACGGTTGCACGGAGGTTCTCGATCATTTCGTCGGCTCTGGCCTTGGTCTGCGGAGGAAAGGCGCGTTCGACGTAGACCTGCCCCAGCGCCTCTCCCAGGCTGGAGCTGGTCTTCGCCACGACTCGTTTCCACCGTGGCTGGAGCTCTTCCGTGCCGCGAAGGGTCTTGCCGTAGAACTCGAAATCCTGCTCGACGAAAACATCCGACAAGTAGGGAGAGAAGTTGTTGATCAGGTTCCAGCGCAGATAGGCCTTCCAGGTGTCGAGGTCCGCCTCTTCCAACAGGGTATTCATCTCCGCGAAGAAGTCGGGCTGAGCGTAGGAGAAGCTCTCCATTTCACCCAGACCGAGGCGCTCGAAGTAACGGCTCCACGAGAAGCTCGGTGTCAGTTCGTCAGCCGACTTCAGCGTCTCGATGTTGTAGTAGTTGTTCAGATCCCGGAGCTCGACGTTGGTCATCGAAGCTGCAGCCAGGCGGGTCTCCAACTCGAGGATGCTGGTTGCCGCTGCATCGGCTGTCTCGGCCTCGTCACCCATGAGCTGAAGCATGGTCGAGACATGGGCTACATATTGCTCGCGCAGCTTCGCCGACTCCTCGTCCTCGCGTGTGTAGTAGTCGCGGTCGGGTAACCCGAGTCCGCCCTGAACGGCATAGTAGAGGTACTGCTCGCTGTTCTTCAGATCCTGAAAGATGCCCTGGTCGAAAAGGGCAGCGACACCTTCGGCGTGCAGATCGCGCACCATCGCCGCTACGTCTTCGACGCTTTCGATCGAGTCGACTCTCTTCAGGTCCGCTTTCAGAGGATCCAGTCCCTGGCCCTCGATCGACTTCGTGTCCATTCCGGTATGCCAGAAGTCCCCGACCTTCTGCTGATTGCTGCCCTTCGGGGCGTCGGCTTTGGCAGCTTCTTCCATGATCTCCCGGAGCAGGGCGAGATTGCGCTCGTACATCTCGTGGGAAATACCCCATGAGCTGTACTCTTCGGGTATCGGATTCCGCTCGAGCCATTGACCGTTGGCATACTGGTAGAAATCGACACAGGCATCGGCCGACAGGTCCATGTTTCGGCGGTCGAGGCCGTGCTCGTTGGTCGTGTAGTCGCCTGCGGACGCGATACTGGCAGCGAGTGCCGCGATCATCACGACGCCTAGCACAAATGGGTTCTTCTTCATGATTCGTAACTCCCGAGAACGGTTGATTTCGGCGGCCCACAGGCTCGGTCTACTGCAGCTGCTGTCTGGGCCTCCCTCCAAGGTTGCGGGGCGTCTCGCTACTCTTCGACCCCGCGTCGATGACGCACACCTCTCCCGCCATATCCAAGTACTACGAGTCGAAACTCCCGAGGTTGCAGATTCCCATCACAGATCGCCTGTTCGCGCTGCTACTTCGACAAGTAGGTTCTGTAGATCGCTGTCAGGTCCAGAGGCGCATGCAAGAAGTCCTGCGGACGAACCTTGCTACCCGAGACATCCTGCCATGATGGGAGGGGATACTCGGAGACCAGCTCACCCAGGTTCTTCCAGGCTTCGGGAGAGAGGGTCCGCTTGAGTCGAGCGAGTATCTCCACGTCGAAAATCCAACGGGTGATGAACGGCTCTTGAAAGAGGTCTTTTACGGTCGGGCAGGCGCGAAAGAGCTGGGCACCACATTGGGTGTCGTAGACTGCCACATCGAGCAGCAGCGAGACCACCGTTGCGAACAGCCGTCCGGCATAGTGGCGGAAAGGGTCGCGGTCGACTTCGCGGCCGAGCATTCGCACCCTGGACCCGAAGACCATCAGGGTCTCGGGGCGCTCTTCGAAAACACCCGCCAGGTCTGGGATCGCTTCCAGGGGTATCGCCAGGTCCGCATCCCAGAAGCCGACCAGAGAGGCCTCGCTGTCGAGGGCGCGCAGGATTCCTTGCCGAACGGCCTCCGCCTTGCCCTGATTCACAGGCAGCCGCAGGCTCTCGCACCGCCCCGACGATCTCTCGCACAGCTGCTGCAGCACATCCGACGTGTCGTCGGTGCTGCCATCGTCGATGAACAGCACGTCGAGATCCGCGTTCTTCTCGAGGCAGCTCAAATACGTCTCGCCGGGTAGGCGCGATGCCTCATTGAAGCAGGGCACGACGAGAGTCGTCGAAGTCATGGGGCGCCGCCTCCCTTCGGGAGGTGCTCGAAGTCGACGTCGGCCGGGCGTCTGCGGGGAATGATCCCCGTCTCGTCGACACGCAGGATCGCGATGAGACTCGCTCCGAAAGGATAACCGTTCGGTCTGCGGCCTTCTAGAC
>JARFQS010000066.1 GCA_029287645.1 Thermoanaerobaculia bacterium
TGTATAAGAGACAGATGCGGCCCTGAAGATCGATCGAGAGTTGGCCAGCCAGGTCGTGATGGGTGACAAGCCCATCAACCGCGAGATTCGCGCGATCGACAAGCTCTGCTTCGGATTCATCGCCCGTCACCTGCCGAGCGCCGGTCACCTGAGATTCGTCTCGTCGGTCTTGAGGCTGGACGTCGAGCTAGAGAGGATCGGCGACTACGCGGTGGCTATCGCGCGGGAGACCCTGCAGCTGGAGACGGCCCCCAGCGACTCGGTGGCCAGCGACATCCAGCTGATTGCCGATCAGGCTCAGCGCATGTTTCGACAGGCCATGGTGTCCTTCAATACCCAGAATCCGGAGCTCGCCCGGGGTACCAAAGGCATGGCCAGCCAGATCGAGAGCACTTATCAGAAGGTGTTCAGAGACCTGCTCCGAGAGGGTGACAAGGGAACCAGATCCATTCGAGACCTGTTCGCCACGCTGGTGATCTTCAATCGCATCGGCCGGGTGGCCGATCAAGCGAAGAACATCTGCGAAGACACTCTCTTCGCGGTCGCCGGCGAGACCAAAGGCGAGAAGGTCTACCACATCCTCTTTGTCGACGAGCGCAACGATGCCCTGAGCCAGCTGGCCGAAGCCTTCGCTCGCAAGGCGTATCCGGACAGCGGCGTCTACCGGAGCGCAGCCTGGGCGCCGACGGAGCAGCTCCTCCCCGCAACCGAGGTGTTCATGGACGCCAGGGGCCTGGATGGGGACTCGTTCTCGCCGAAGAAGCTGGACTTCACTGTGGAGGAGCTGGCCGATTTTCATGTCATCGTCGGACTCGGTAAGGGCTCCCGCGCACACTTCGAAGAGATCCCCTTCCACACGGTCTTTCTCGAATGGGACCTCGATCCCATTCCCGGCGATCTCGACGCCGAGCGCTCCACAGCCCTGATGGAGGAGGCTTTCCGGAAACTCAAGCACTCGATTCGCGAGCTCATGGAGACCCTTCGCGGGGAGGAAGCGTCCTGAGCCACCCCCCCGGAGTCGTCCTGGACCGTCGCGATCTCGCCTGGTATGTGGACAAGGCGGTCCAGGTTCTCGTCTTCGTGGGGGGTGTCTCGGCGATCGTCTTCATCATCGGAATCTTCGTCTTCATCACCAAGGAGGGTCTTCCCTTCCTCTTGGGTCGATTCGACGTCGCCGAGTTCTTCACCTCGCCGCGGTGGAGACCGACCTCCGAGCACAATCCGACCTACGGTGCGTTGGCGCTCATTGCCGGCACGGCCAGCGTTACAGGACTGGCCATGCTGGTAGCCGTACCGTTCTCTCTCGGCGCAGCGATCTACATCGGCGAGTTCGCAACCGGCAAGACACGAGAGGCCCTCAAGGTGCTCGTAGAGCTCCTGGCGGCCATCCCATCGGTGGTCTGGGGATTCATCGGGCTGAGCATCATGAATCCACTGATCATCAAGACGTTCAATGTCCCGGTGGGCTTGAACGTACTGAATGCCGGATTCATCCTCGGACTGATGGCCGCGCCGATCATGACCACGATCGCCGAGGACGCGCTCAAGGCCGTACCCGACACCTATCGTGAGGCCGCAGAGGCGATGGGAGCGACCCGCTGGCAGGTCATCTTCAGGGTGGTCATTCCAGCCGCCAAGAACGGCCTCGTCGCGGCGGTCCTACTGGGTGTAGGCAGAGGCTTTGGCGAGACGATGGCAGTCCTCATGGCGAGCGGCCATTCGATCAACCTGCCCACCAGCATCTTCGATTCGGTGCGGGCGCTGACGGCGACCATCGCCGCCGAGCTCGGCGAGACGGCGGTGGGATCGGATCACTACAGAGCGCTGTTCACCCTGGGTATCTTCCTCTTCCTCATCACCTTCATCATCAACCTGACGGCCGATCTGGTCGTTCGTGGAATCCGCAAGAAGTAGGGCCGACGTCGTGTTCGAGGCCAGCCAGCTCAACATCCGCAATCGCAAGGTAGAGCGCCTCTGGGGCCTGCTGTTCCTCGTGATGACGATACTGCTCATCCTCCCGGTCCTGGTGATCCTCGGCGTACTGATCTACAAGGGTGGACCGATTCTCTCCATCGACTTTCTGTTCACAGAGCCGAAGGACGGAATGACCGCCGGGGGTATCTTTCCGGCGCTGGTCGGAACCGTCTGGCTCGTGGCGGTCGCGCTCCTCGCCTCCGTTCCGGTCGGGGTAGCTGCCGCCCTCTATCTCAGCGAGTACGCCCCAGACAACTGGCTGACGAGAGTCATCAATCTGGCGATCATCAACCTGGCCGGTGTCCCCTCCATCGTTCACGCGCTGTTCGGCGTGGGTGCATTCGTGCTTTTCTTTCGCTTCGGTACCAGCATCCTGGCCGCCAGTCTGACCCTGGCGATCATGACCCTGCCCGTCGTCATCGTAGCGACGCGCGAGTCGTTACAGGCGGTACCGCAAGCCTTCCGGGAAGCCTGCTGGAACATGGGTGCCAGTCGATGGCAGACGATTCGCCACGTCGTGCTGCCCAACTCGATCAGTGGCATCCTCACGGGTGTCATCCTCGAAGTCTCGAGGACCGCCGGTGAGACAGCGCCCATCATGTTCACGGGTGCGGCGTTCTTCTTGCCGTTCCTGCCGCAAAGTGTGTACGACCAGACCATGGCGATGTCGCTGCATCTGTTCGTGATCTCGACCCAGGTCCCCGGCGTGCCGGAAGCGATGCCTTTCGGTGTTGCTCTGGTGCTCATCAGCATGGTTCTGGTCATGAACGCTGTCTCCATCGCTTTTCGGATGTATCTCCGAGGCAAGAAGAAGTGGTAACCGCGGCCGATCGAGCGACGAGCGTGGCCAGACCGAAGGTGGAGGTCAGGGATCTGACCATCCGATACGGTCAGAAGATCGCGCTGCACAATGTCACCCTGGATATCCGTGAGAACGAGATCTTCGGCATCATCGGACCGGCCAACAGCGGCAAGACCTCCTTCGTGAGAGCGCTCAATCGGATGGACCTCTTCACACCCGGCATGCGGGTTGACGGCACGATTCGCTTCGACGGACGTGAAATCGACAAGTGGCGCAATGTGTATGCCTTACGCAAGCGCATCGGTGTCGTGTTTCCCCTTCCCGTCGGCCTACCGATGACCATCTACGACAATGTGGCCCTCGCCCCTCGTCTGAGTGGTGTCAAGAAGAGGGCCGTCCTGGACGAGATCGTCGAGCGCTGCCTGCAGCGGGCGGCTCTCTGGGACGAAGTCAAGGACCGCCTCGACTCGCTCGGCAGCCTGCTGTCGGGCGGTCAACAACAGCGTCTGACGATTGCCCGCGCCCTGTCACAAGACCCGGACCTGCTCCTGCTGGACGAGTTCTCCATCGCGGTCGATCCGGTTACGACGATGAGAATCGAAGATGTCCTCAAGGTCCTCAAGGAAGAGATCACCATCGTACTGGTCACCAATCTGGTGCAGCAGGCGCGCCGGCTCGCCGATCGCACAGCGTTCTTCTTGATGGGTGAGATGGTCGAGATTGCGGACACCGAGGACCTTTTCACCCGGAAGACCGAGGACGAGCGCACCCAAGCCTATGTGGAGGGCCGATTTGGATAGTGAGCTCCAGGCTGCGGCCCTGGCGATCGAGACCGAGAAGCTGAATCTCTGGTACGGCACCTTCCAGGCGTTGTACGACGTCGACCTGCAGATCAAGCGCGGCAGAATCACGTCCATGATCGGGCCGTCGGGTTGCGGCAAGACGACCTTCCTGCGAAGCGTCAACCGCATCAACGAACGCCTGGGCTATGTGCGGACCATGGGCAGCATCCGGGTGCTCGGACACGACATCTACCGACCCGAGGTGGACCTGGGACAAGTCCGTAAGCAAGTTGGAATGGTGTTTCAGAGACCCAACCCCCTTCCTCTGTCGATTCGGGAGAACGTCATCTTCGGCTATCGCCTCGCCATGGGCCAGCAGAAGGTCTCTCCCGCCGAGCGGGACGAGATCGTGGAGAAGGCCCTCCGGCAGGTACTGCTCTGGGACACGGTGAAGGACAGGCTGGGGCGACCGGCTATCGGACTCTCACTCGAGGAACAACAGAAGCTCTGCATCGCCCGCCTCCTGCCCGTCAAACCGGCCGTCCTGTTGATGGACGAGCCCTGTTCGGCTCTCGACCCCAAAGGTACCGAGGCGGTGGAGGAGCTGATCTGGGAACTGCGCGGCGAGTACACCATCCTCATCGTCACCCACAACATGGCCCAGGCCCGTCGCGCCAGCGAGGAGTGCATCTTCATGCTGCTGGGCAAGGTGATCGAGCACACGCCGACCGAAGAGATCTTCGTGACGCCTGAGAACCAGGAGACGGCCGACTACATCGAAGGTCGCTACGGCTAGCTCCGCCTCCCGATCCCCACCTGCGAAGGATCTCGCTGCTCGACGCCATGCGCTGCCGTAAGCTTGTCGTGGCGGGCCCCTCTAGGAACGCCCGCTCACGGGCGGCAGTGTAAACTCGACCCGCTGAATCAAGGGGGGGCAAGGAGGACCCGATGGCGCAAAGAGAAATCATCGACATCTCAGGAATCGGACCCCACACAGCCAAGGTGCTGGCCGACCGTGGAATCGGCTCCGTGGACGCCTTGGCCGCCCTCTCGACTGAGGAGCTGGCTGCCTTGCCGGGCTTCGGACCGTCGCGAGCTAGCGCGATTGGCCGGGCGCTGGCCCAGGTGCAGCAGACGCCCAAGACCAAGAAGAAGAAAAAGAAGAACGACAAGAAAGCCGACAAGAAGGGCAAGAAGAAGGGGAAAGACAAGAACGACACGAAGAAAAAGAAGAAGAAGGGGAAAGGGAAGGGGAAAGGGAAGGGGAAGGGGAAGGGGAAAAAGCGCAAGTAGCTTCCCGCTACCGTGTCATGAATCCGAGCCCTCTCAGCTTCGAAGTCGAGTCTCGGGACCAGGGCCTGCAAGCCCTTGGACGAGTCGCCGAGACCTGTCCTGCCCGCGTCCAATCGCATCCCGAGCGTCGCAGCGCCTATCTGGACACTTTCGATTGGCGGATCTACCGAAACGGTGGGAGCCTTCTCTCCTCGAGGGAAGGGCGAGCCACGGTGCTGCGCTGGAAGAGTCTCGATGGAACCCCTCATCATCGACTCAGGGTGACCGAGCCTCCCGCTTTCGTCTGGGACCTGCCAGCGAGCCCCCTCAAGACGGCTCTGGAGCCGCTGGTGGAAATGCGCCGTCTGATGACTCGTCTGGTCCTCGTCTTCCCCTCTGACACCCTCGAAGTCCTCGACGTCAATCAGAAGATCGTCGCCCGGATTCGCCTGGAAGCGGCCACAGCGATCGCTCCGGGGTCGTCGACTCCCGAGGCGACCCTGCCGATCCTTCTGACGGCGGATCCGGTTCGAGGGTACGACAAACAGTTCCGGTCCCTCCTGAGTCTTCTAAAGCGACTTCCCGGCTTACGGCCAACCGCTTCCAGCCAGTTCGATTCCGCACTGAGGCTTCTTGGAATCGAACCCTCCTCCTCGGATCACAAGCTCCGGATTCGACTGACGCCCGATATCCCCAGCGAAGCGGCTGCGAGGCGGATTCACGCCCGACTTCTGGAAACCATCCGGCTCAATGAAGGGGGCGTCAGAGAGGACTTGGATACCGAGTTTCTGCACGACTTCAGGGTGGCTGTGCGCCGCACTCGGTCTGCACTGACCCAGATCAAGGGGGTCTACCCTCAGGACGTTACGGAGCGTTTCAAGCCCGAGTTCGCCTGGCTCGGCCAGGTCACCGGACCGAAGCGTGACCTGGACGTCTATCTACTGAAGATGCCCGAGTATCGAGCCAGCCTTCCCGAACACATCCAGGAACATCTGGAGCCTCTCCAGGAGTATCTGAGCCGTCACCAGGGCCTCGAGCATCGGCGACTCGTTCAGGCGCTCGATTCAGAAAGATACGTTCGACTCCTCCAGGAGTGGCAGGAATTTCTCACCGATTCCAACGGCCGGGGGTCACCTGATGACGCAGTGGCTCCGCAGGCCGAAGTGCCGATCGGTCGGACTGCCTCGACCCGGATCTGGAAGGCCTACCGCAAGGTCCTCAAACGGGGCCGATCGATCGGGGAGGACTCCCCTGCGGAGCCTTTGCACCGACTGAGGATCGACTGCAAGAAGCTACGCTACCTACTCGAGTTCTTCCGCAGCCTCTACGACGAGCAAGAGATCGGCAGCCTTGTAAAGGCTCTGAAACGGCTGCAGGACAATCTTGGCGACTTCAACGACCTGGAAATTCAACAGGCCAGCCTGCGTCGCTTCGCCGACGACATGTTCCAAGAAGGCCTGGCCACCGGCGACACCCTCATGGCCATGGGTCGCCTGGTCGACCGACTCGAAGCCAAGCAGACCGAGGAACGGCAGAAGTTCGAGCGGGAGTTCGCCAAGTTCGCCTCCAAGAAGAACCGAGCCCGCTTTCGGGCGCTTTTCGCAGACCAGTCAACGGCGGCCTCGTGAGGGTCTTCGCTACCTACAACATCAAGGGTGGGGTCGGGAAGACCGCAACGGCGGTCAATCTCGCCTACCTGGCGGCCAGAGACGGGGCTCGCACCCTGATCTGGGACCTCGATCCCCAGGCAGCCGCCACCTTCTACTTCAGAATTCGCGCCAAAGTGAAGGGCGGCGCGAAGAAGCTCCTGAAGGGCAAGCGGCCACTCGACGCAACGATACGCGGAACGGACTTCGAGGGTCTCGATCTCCTGCCGGCCGATTTCACCTACCGCAACATGGACCTGGATCTGGTGCGGAGCAAGAGGCCCACCCAGCAGCTGGCGAGTCTCCTTCTGCCGCTCTCGCTCCAGTACGACTACCTGTTCCTCGACTGCGCACCCAGCATCTCTCTGGTGTCCGAGAGCGTTTTCGTCGCGACCGACTTTCTTCTCGTGCCCACGATACCGACCACGCTCTCGCTTCGTACGCTCGATCAACTCGATCAGTACCTTCAGGAAAGAGGGGCCACCCGGCCCAGGATTCTTCCGTTCCTGTGCATGGTCGACAGGCGCAAGTCACTTCACAAACGCATCTGCGCCGGAGGGATCGAGCATCACCCGGACATGCTGGAAACCATCATTCCCTACTCGAGCCTGGTCGAGCAGATGGGTCTGCACCGAGCCCCCCTCGCCGAGTTCGCCCCGACGGCAGAGCCTGCCAGGGCCTATGAGGATCTCTGGGCGGAGATCGTCAACCGGATTTCTCTATGAGACAATCCGAGGGAACACTGAACAGTTCACGAGGGACCGCAGAGCCGAGATGCTAGAAGCCCTGGACCTCAGCCTCGAGCTGTCGAAGGCCGACTACAAGCAGCAGCTTCCGCTGCTCCAACGACGGCTACATCTGTTGCAGCGCGCCTGCTGGGAACAGGAGCTGGCCACCCTGATCGTCCTGGAGGGCTGGGACGCATCCGGAAAGGGTGCCGTCATCAGCAAGATCACCCAGCAGCTGGAGCCGCGCGGCTTCCGCATCCATGCCATTCGCGAGCCCAGAACCTTCGAGAGCCTTCTGCCCTGGATGTGGCGCTTCTGGGCCAAGCTCCCCAACTGGGGCGAGATGGCGATCTTCGATCACAGCTGGTACAGCCGGGTCCTCGCGGAGCGTGTCGGCGACAGGATCAGCCAGCTGCGATGGAACCGCTCCTACAGAGACATCATGGCCTTCGAGCAAGGGCTGGTGGCCGATCGATACCTACTGGCCAAGTTCTTTCTGCATATCGGTCAGGACGAACAGACGAGGCGCCTGAAGGAGCTCGAATCGGATTCCCGCACGAGCTGGCGGGTGGAACCGGACGACTGGGCCCAGAACGAGCGATACGACGACTACCGGGTGGCCGTTGAGGAGATGCTCGAAAGGACCGAGACCGAATGG
>JARFQS010000117.1 GCA_029287645.1 Thermoanaerobaculia bacterium
GTTCGGGGCAACAGAGGCTGGCATGTCTTCCCGCTTTGGATCGATTTCGCCAGCCGACTATCATTGCGTTCCAGCGCCGAATCGGTTCGGCTGGCGGTCCGCGACCATGAAACAAAGCCGAGCAATCTCCTCCCCGGGACCCTGGAAAGGGACAGTCCAGGTCCGCGCTCGGCTCTCCAACGGGCTGCGAGTGTGCCTCTTGCCGAGCAGCCGAGCACCCGTAGCCAGTACCGCACTGTTCTATGGCGCGGGCGCCAGCCGAGATCGTCCAGACGCGACGGGCACGGCGCACTTCCTGGAGCACATGATGTTCAGGGGATCGCGGTCGTACGGTGCCGGTGAGATAGACGCGCTCACGCAGTCGATGGGTGGCAGCAACAATGCCTTCACGAGTCACGACTGCGCTCTGTACCAATTCTCCTTTGCCAGCGACAGGTGGCAGACCGCCCTGCGATTGGAGGCGGACCGCATGCGCGGTCTGCTGCTGGACCCCGAGCTGTTCGAGGCCGAGCGCTCGGTCATTCTCGAGGAGATCTCCTGGCACGAGGATGACCCCTGGGATTCACTCGAGCAGACGGTGTTCGCGAAGCTGTACGGAGGTCACCCCTATTCGAAGCCGATCCTCGGTACTCACGGCACCGTCAAGAGGATCACCTTGGAGCGATTGCGAGAGTTTCACGAGCGCTTCTACACGCCGGAAAATGCAGTCCTCGTGATTGCCGGAGATGTGGGCCGGGACGCCCTCGACAAGGTAGCGCTCGAGTTCGGCCACCTGTCCCCGGGGGCGGGTGCGCCGAGCGCTGCGCCGGCGAGCCCAGTGCCCCGAGCCGCCTCGAGACTGCGGCGGTCGAAGGGAGAGATCTCTCGCCTCCTCTTGGCGATGCCAGGACCCGCAGCGACCGAGGAGGACTTTGCGCCTTTGCGCTTGGCGGCGGGGGTCCTGGGATTGGGACGTGCCTCGCGCTTGCACCGGAAACTCGTGGACGAAGACCCGATGCTGTCGTCGGTCAGCGTGGATGTCACCGAGACCCTTGTGGGAGGCGCCTTCCTGGTGGCGGCCGAAGTGCTTCCTGGTGTCGGCGAGAGCCAGGTGGACGAGAGCATTCGACGAGAGCTCGAAGAGCTGGCCGAGTCGCCACCCAGCGAGGAGGAGTTGTCTCGCGTGAAGCGTCTGGTCTTCAATGACTGGGTCTTCTCCCACCAGCAGACTCACCAACGTGCGACCACTGCGGCAGTCGCGATCGGGCTTTTCGGAGATGGATACCTCATGAACCAACTTCGAGCGCTCCGGCGGGCAGTGCCCGCCGACATTCGGAGGGTGTCAGCAACCTACCTACGGCCGGCCGATGTGGGTATCACCGGGTGGTCCAGGGCCGAGGAATCGGACCGATGACTGCGCCGACCGGACAGGGTCGAACCGTTCGCGTCCACGAGGTCCCAGGTTCCGGGGTGGTGTCGATTCAGGTCTGGCTCCGGGGGGGAGCCCGCGCCGAATGGATCCCGGGACAGGCTTCGATAACGGGTCGCATGATGGTGGAGGGCACGCACTCGCGGGATTGGCGGAAGATCAGCACGGATGCAGAGGAGCTGGGCATGGCTCTCGATTCCTTCGGCGGCTTCGAGGTCATGGGGGTCAGTGTGGAGGCACTGGCCAACGACTGGCGGGTGGCCCTGGAGTGGGCCCTGGAGTCGGCTCGAGAGCCCTCCTTTCCGTCCGACCGCTGCGCGCTCCTGGTTCGTCAGAACCAAGCAGAGATCCAGGCCCTGGGTGACCAGCCGGAAATCAGGACCGCCTGGAGATTCCTCGATCAGCTGTATCGGCCCCATCCCCGATGTCGACCCGTGCAGGGGACTTCCCGTGGGCTGGCTCGGATATCCCGGCAGCGATGTGCCGAGCTGCACTCTCGGAGCCTGGCGGCGGGGCTGATCGTCTCGGTCGCCGGAGAGATCGATGAAGACGAGGTGCGACGTCTCGTCGACGACCTGATCGAAGCCACCGGTTCGGAGGCGGCCACAGCTGCGGATCCGCATCCTCCGAAGGGCATGGATCTGGAGAGGCAGGAGGTGCCTCTGCCGGCGGCGGAACAGGCGCATCTGCTGGCCGGCCACCTCACCATTGCCCGGAACCACCCGGACTTTCCCGCCCTGCAGCTGCTCGCAGTGGTACTCGGTGCCGGCTCGGGGCTCAGCGGACGGCTTCCGCTAAGGGTGCGCGAGCAGGAAGGCCTCGCCTACTCGGTCGAGACTGGAACCAGTGCCGGTGCCGGGCTCGATGTGGGTCGTCTGTTCGTCCACATCGGTACCTCACCCGAGTTGCTGGAACGGGCCGAGCTCTGTGTCCGTGAGGAGCTCGCTCGCCTGGTGGATGAGGGGCCGCAGGAGGCGGAGGTGGAGGAGGCGCGATCCTACCTCCTGGGCCGAGAGCCCTTTCGCAGGGAAACGCCTCACCAGCTGGCCGAGCTCTCGGCGGCGGCCGAGCTGTATGGCCTGCCGATCGACGACGCCGAGTGGACTGCCGATCGCTGGCGATCCGTGGGCGCTGCCGAGATCGCTGCCGCCGTGCGGCGTCACATACGTCCTGACGATCTGCGGATCACCGTCGGCACCCCGCGGGTCGATCGGCGATGAAGCCACCCTGAGCTGGCCAACCTGTCGGATCCTGGACTCCCTGGATCGAAGTGACAAGAAGGTCACAGTAGCTTTGCAGGCACTCCTCGCGATTGTCGCTGGCTCGCCACTGCGAAGACACCCGGATGTCAAATTGACTGAGTACTTTAAGTTTGAAGAGTAAGTATGCATGAACAGAGACTTCTTGATCTCTTGATCTTCTGGGGAGCTCCTCATGTCGTCGTACGCCGATCTGCATGTTCACAGTCGTTACTCGAATCGACCCAGCGAATGGCTCCTGCGCCGCATCGGTGCGCCCGAGTGCTTCACAGAGCCCAAGGAGGTCTACGCCAAGTGCCGCGCCAAGGGCATGCAGTTCGTGACGATCAGCGACCATAACCGCATCGAGGGTGCGTTGGAGATCGCGCATCTACCGGGAACGTTCATCTCGAGCGAGGTCACGACCTACTTCCCCGAAGATGGCTGCAAGATCCACTGCCTGGTCTTCGGCATCGACGAGGAGCAGCATCGCGACATAGAGCAGGTGCGCAAGAACATCTACGAGTTTCGCGACTACCTGCTCGACAACCGCATTGCTCATTCGGTGGCTCATCCGCTGTTCAGTGTCAATGATCGACTGACCGTGGAGCACTTCGAGCGGCTTCTCGTGCTCTTCAAGCGCTTCGAGGGCATCAACGGTGCCAGAGCTCCGCGAGCCGCCATGCTGACGCGAGCCGTACTCGAAAATCTGTCGCCGCAGTTCGTGGAGAAGCTGGCGAACCGCTACGACCTCGACCCCCGAGATGAGGAGCCCTGGTACAAGAGCCTGACCGGAGGTAGCGATGACCACAGCGCGCTGTACATCGCCGATGCCTATACGGAGACCCCACCTGCGGCAACCGTCGACGAATTC
>JARFQS010000202.1 GCA_029287645.1 Thermoanaerobaculia bacterium
GGTTCACGTCCTGACCCACGCGATCAATGAGCAGTTGGCCACTATCGGTAGCACCGTTATTCTCGCGGAGCCGCTCGAAGAGCGTCCCGAGAACGAATCCGAATCCATCCGCCAACTGGCGCAGGACATGGCAGCTGGAGACGTCGACCTCCTCTTGGTTCTGGGCTGCAATCCAGCCTGGGAGGCTCCAGCGGATCTGCAGTTCCGAGCCGCCATGAGCGAAGTCGGCCTTCGCATCCATCTCGGGCTCTACGAAGACGAGACGGCGGAGTACTGCCACTGGCACATACCCGAGGCCCACTACCTCGAAAGCTGGGGAGACTCCCGATCCTTCGATGGTGGTGTCTGCCTGACCCAGCCTCTCATCGAGCCCCTCTACGAGGGCAAGACCGTCACCGAGATCCTGAGCCTGCTGACGGAAGGTGGCGAGCGTGGCGGACTCGACCTCTTGACCGACTACTGGATCCAGAAGGCTGGAGCCGAGTCCTTCGATGCCACCTGGCGGACGTGGCTACACGATGGATTCGTTGCCGACCAGCAGTCACCTCCCGTGGCTGTATCTGTTTCCCAAGAAGCAGTAGCGAAGGCGTGCCAGCCGAGCACCGAGATCACTGACGCAGGGCTCGAGATCATCTTCAGACCAGACCCGACGATCTACGACGGTACCTTCAACAACAACGGCTGGCTGCAGGAGTGCCCGAAACCGCTGACCAAGTTGACGTGGGACAACGCCGCCATTGTGGGCCCAGCGCTGGCCCAGCGCGAAGGGCTGGCGAATGAGCAGGTGATCGAGCTCTCGGTCGGTGATCGGTCTATCGAGCTGCCCGTGTGGGTGCAACCGGGGCATCCGGACGGCTGCGTGACACTGCACCTGGGATACGGCAGAGAGCGAGTCGGAAGAGTAGGCACGGGTACGGGCTTCAACGCCTATCGTATTCGCGATAGCCACTCCCCCTGGCTGGCCACGGATGTCCGAATCCAGAAGACGGAGCGCAGCCATCCACTGGCCAGCACCCAGCTCCACAGCAATATCGAGCTCGAATCCGAGGAGGCCGAGAAGCGCCACCTGGTGAGAGTGGGTACCCTCGAGCTCTTCGAGCACGAACCCGATTTCGCTCAGCATATGGGCCATGCTCCCTCTCCCGAGCTCAGCCTTTTCCCATCGCTGGAGTACGAGGGCAACGCCTGGGGTATGTCGGTGGACCTGAACGCCTGTACCGGCTGCAATGCCTGTGTCATCGCTTGCCAGGCGGAGAACAACATCCCGATTGTCGGCAAGGAGATGGTGGCCATGGGCCGCGAGATGCACTGGATTCGCATCGACCGGTACTTCGAGGGCGATCTGGACGAGCCGCACGTCCACCATCAACCGGTGATGTGCATGCACTGCGAGAAGGCGCCTTGTGAAGTCGTCTGCCCTGTTCAAGCAACAGTGCACAGCGATGAAGGCCTCAACGACATGGTCTACAACCGCTGTGTCGGCACTCGGTACTGCTCCAACAACTGCCCCTACAAAGTGCGTCGGTTCAACTTTTTCAAGTACAACGACACCGAGTCCCCCGTCCTGAAAATGATGCGGAATCCCGACGTCACGGTGCGGACACGAGGTGTGATGGAAAAGTGCACCTACTGCGTGCAGCGCATCAATCACGGTCGCGTAGAGGCCAAGAAGCAGGGCCGCGAGATCCGCGATGGAGAGGTGAAAACGGCTTGCCAGCAGGTGTGCCCGACCGAGGCCATCGTCTTCGGGAACATCAACGATCCAGAGGCGGCGGTTACGAAGTCGAAAGCCAGTCCCCTGAGCTACAGCATTCTGGCCGAGCTGGGGACGGTGCCTCGCACCAGTTATCTCGCCAAGCTGCGCAACCCGAATCACGACCTGGAGAAGGCACGAGATGAAGGCCACTGAGGGATTCCAGACTTCCGCGGCCAAGCCGTCGAAGCCACCTATCGTGGCTCCCGGCCATTCCCCAGGCTCCGTGACCGACCAGATCACGGCTGTGGTCCTCAGTGACACACCGCGGTGGTGGTGGGTGGCCTTCGGGTTCTCCTTCCTGCTGGTCCTGCTGTTGCTGCATGCACTGACGAAGCTGCTCTTCGAAGGCACCGGGATCTGGGGGCTCAACGTCCCCGTAGGCTGGGGGTTCGCGATCATCAATTTCGTCTGGTGGATCGGGATCGGTCACGCCGGGACTCTCATCTCCGCCATTCTGCTCCTGGTGCGACAGGAGTGGCGAACCTCGATCAACCGGTTTGCGGAAGCGATGACCCTGTTCGCGGTGGCCTGTGCAGGGATCTTCCCGCTGATTCATGTCGGCCGTCCATGGCTCGCCTATTGGCTGCTGCCGTATCCCAACACGATGGACCTGTGGCCCCAGTTCAGGAGCCCGCTGGTTTGGGATGTCTTTGCGGTCTCGACCTACGCGACCGTGTCTCTGCTCTTCTGGTACGTGGGACTGATCCCGGACATGGCGACCCTGCGGGACCGCGCTCACGGAAGACTCTCGAAGATCGCCTACGGTTTCCTTTCCATGGGTTGGCGGGGGTCCGCGACTCACTGGCACAACTACGAGACGGCTTATCTGCTCCTCGCAGGGCTCGCCACTCCACTGGTTGTCTCTGTCCACACCGTCGTGAGCTTCGATTTCGCGGTCGGGCAACTCCCGGGCTGGCACGCCACGATCTTTCCTCCATACTTCGTTGCGGGTGCCATCTTCGCCGGTTTCGCGATGGTCATCACGCTGGCCGTTCCACTGCGAGCGATTTTCGGATTGAAGGACTTCATCACGACCCGTCACCTGCAGAACATGGGCAAGATCCTCCTGGCCACAGGTCTGATCGTCGCCTATGGGTACATGGTCGAGATCTTCATGGCCTGGTACAGCGGTAACTGGTTCGAGCAGTTCATGATCCTCAATCGGATCCAGGGTCCGTACCAGAAGCAATGGATGGCCCTGCTGCTGTGCAACGTGCTGGCTCCCCAACTGCTCTGGTTCCGCCGCGTGCGCAGCTCACCGCTGCCGCTCTTCCTGGTGGCCATGTTCGTCAACGTAGGAATGTGGCTCGAGCGCTTTGTCATCGTCGTGACCAGTCTGCACCGCGACTTCCTGCCCTCCTCCTGGGGCATGTACTCGGGTACGGTATGGGACTGGGCCACCTTCGTCGGCACCATCGGGCTGTTTCTTGCGCTACTGTTCCTGTTCATTCGTTTCCTGCCCATGATCTCGATCTTCGAGATGAGGACCATCGTACCCAAGCAGGCCCGAGATGCGGCTGAGGAGGCTTCGGAGTGAGCACGCCTTCCATCACCAAAAGGCCCTTCGCTCTGATGGCCGAATTTAGCTCCTCCAAGGAGTTGATCCGCGCGATCCGTGAGGCGCGAGAAGAAGGCTACACCCAACTGGAGGCCTACACTCCCTATCCGATCGAGGAGGTCTGGGAGGAGCTGGGCCACCATCGATCCTGGTTGCCCCTCATTGTCCTCGTCGGCGGAGTCTTCGGGGCCTGTTTCGGTTACTTCATGCAGTACTGGGTCTCGGTGATCAACTACCCCATGAACGTCGGCGGCAGGCCGCTGCATAGTTGGGTCGCCTTCATACCGGTCACCTT
>JARFQS010000265.1 GCA_029287645.1 Thermoanaerobaculia bacterium
TGTTCGTCTCGTGGGCTCGGAGATGTGTATAAGAGACAGGAAGATCCAACGCCCCCACCGATCGACCCGGTTCGCCTGTTCCTCTCTTCCTTGCCTGGAGAGGCGGGCCGTCACGATAACCTCACCCAGCGCACCGAACACCAGGAGTGTCGCCCCCAAAAGGAACTGATCCGCGCGGGTCATGTAGGCCACGGCCGGCAACGCACTCCGCATGCTGAAGCGGAAGGCAATGAGGGAAAAGACAGCCGCGGTCGCGATCCCGACCTGTGGAGGCACGACCGAGGGGTCGATCCAGAAGACAGTCCATGCCATGAGGACGATGAGGACCAAGGGCACCATCATGGTCAAACCGAAGTAGGAGGACTGCCGCGTAGCCACGAGGTAGAAGCTCGCACCCGCATGCTGCTCCTCCAGTCCGGGCAGGCTCACGGGCGCGACCTCGTGCTCGCCCTCTTCGATCACCCAACCGGTCACCGAGAAGTCGCCTCGACTCCCCGTGTACTCGCTGCTGAGGACAAAGTCGATCTCCTCCGGTCCGTGCCGATACGCCACCAAATGCATCGGCAGGACCTGGGAATCGAACGGAAACTCATGGAGGTCCAGCGGCGATGCCAGGATGCCTTGGACTCTCTGCGAGTAGGTCACCTCTCCGTCCGGCCGGACCCGTACAACGTCCGGCAGAAAGGCCTCGGCTTCGCGCCGATTCAGCGAGGCGAGCCCCACGTACCAGACGTCTTGCAGCGGCAGTACCATCTCGTCCAAGCCGGTCTCCTCCGCCGAAAAGGCGAGTCGCGAATCTCGCCAGCGCGCGGAAAAGACCAGATCGACCTGGAAGGTCTGGTCGGCATCGTCGATGACCATGACATCGAGGAAGTAGACGCCGATCTCTATCCTGGTCGGCGTGCCTTCAGGATCGGGACGGATGTGAACCCACTGTGTACCCAGGGCCTCGTCGGCGACCTGTTTCCCCAGAGCCTCGTCGGCGACTTCCTCGGCTACCAACGAGTCACCGAGTCCGCTCAACACGACCCAGGTCACCACAAGTCCAACCCTGACAAGGGAAGTCGTTGTTCCTCGCATGACCTGCGAAGTATATTCGGCCACAGACTCTTCGGAGGAACCCGAAGCCCTCATCACCGGGCCGGCCAGCCTGGCCCTAGCCGAAGATCACAGCGAGCAGGCCCAGAGCGAAGCAATACGGGGCGAACCACGACAGCCGACCCCGCTTGACCACCCGAACGAGGAGCGCCAGGCAGAAGTACCCGGTGAGAGCCGCGGCTCCGAACCCGAGAACCAGTGCGGCGGTTCCGACCCCGTCTTCCGCACCCTTCAGTCGAAGCAGAAGGGCTCCGAGAATCGACGGGATGGAAAGCAGGAACGAGTACCGCGCCGCGGTTTCTCGCTCGATTCCCAGCAAGAGAGCGGCACCGATCGTGATCCCCGATCGACTGATGCCCGGCGTGATGGCAACACCTTGAACGATGCCGATGATCACAGCATCGACCCACGTCATTCCCTCCGCACTCCGTCCTACTGGACGAGATCGGCGCGTCAGCAGAAGAACGACCCCTGTCACCATCAGCATGAAGCCGACGATCCGCACCGATCCAAAGAGCTGCTCGAACGTGTCCTCGAAGGTGACTCCGATGACCGCTGTCGGGACCGTGCCTACCACTATCAGCAAGGCGAAGCGAAGACCGGGAAATGAAGTCAGGGTCTCTTTCCAGGAGTTTCCAGAGGCCAAGTGCCTCAGACCGGAGAGGGTCTCCCTGATCAGCTCCACAATGTCCTTCCGGTAGTACCAGACAACAGCGACCAGAGTCCCCAGATGGAGGACGATGTCGAAAAAGAGTGCCGGCTCTTCAAGGCCAAACAGGTGCTGGGCAATCACCAGGTGGCCGGAGGAGCTGATGGGAAGGTACTCCGTCGCACCTTGCACGATGCCCAGTACCAGGGCTTCCATCCAGTCGATCATCGTGCGCATCCTACCGCGGCCGGAGGAGGAGTAGCGCCCAAGTCGAGCTCGACAACGTTCACCTTGACATGCAACCTAAAGGTTGCATATGATGTCGAGCCATGGAGAGCGTCTTCACAGCGGTAGCGGACCCCACTCGCAGGGAGATGCTCGCCCGTATGCAATCCGAAGGTCCACTTTCCATCAAGCAGCTGGCAGCTCCCCTTCCCATCAGTCGCCAAGCGGTCACCAAGCATCTAGACATTCTCTACGCCTCCGGCCTGGTACGGGTTCAGCGGGCCGGCCGCGAGCGCCTGCACTCCCTCGACAGCTCACCGCTCAAAGAGGTTGGAGACTGGCTCGAGCCCTACGCTCGGGAATGGGACGAGCGGCTGTCGCGACTTCAACGTCATTTGGAGGATCGATCATGATCGAAGCCATTGAACGCACATTGGAGCTCGACGTCGCACCCGACAGAGTGTGGAAGGCCCTCACCGACGACAAGCAGATCGCCCGCTGGTTCGGCGACTCGGCCACACTCGATGCCACGCAGGGTGCCGAAGGGTGGTTCGGCTGGGAGGGTTTCGGGCGGGCGGCTGTCCGAATCGAAGCGTTCGAGCCCCCAACGCGGCTTGTTTGGCGCTGGGCCCGAGAGGCGGATTTACCTCTCGACAAGGCTCGATCCACAGTAGTGGCATGGACTTTGACTCCGCGGCCCGATGGAGGCACCACACTCGAGCTCGTGGAATCTGGATTCGACCGAGAAGAGGATCGTGAGGACAACATCGGCGGGTGGAAGCACGAGTTGGCCGACCTGACGAATCACTTGACGACTCCCTGAGAACCCAAGCTGTATCCAGCGCTTCTCCCCCAGAGGGCCGGCACTTGATCCCGGATGGAATGGGCGTAGACTCGAAGCGGGTAGATGAAGCTGTCGGCTTCCTGCGGCGAGGTCCGAAAGGAGGAGAAGCATGTCCAGAAAGCGAAGCTCGAAGTCCAGACGAGGTCAGCTCTCGGTTCTTTGCGGACTGGTTCTGACCTTTGCCATGCTCCTGACTGGCTGCCAGGGCACTGCACCGGTGGCCGAAGTGTCGGTCCAGGAAATGGAGCAGGCGAAGAACGCTCTACAACCGCTCAAGGAGCAGCTGGTCGATGCCCTCACCGGTGCACTGGAGGAGGGTGGTCCGGAGAGCGCTATTGCGGTCTGCCGCGAGAAGGCACCCCAGATTGCGGCCGAGTTGAGTGTCGATGGCGTCCAGATGGGTAGGACCAGCCACAAGCTCAGGAACCCCGAAAACGCTCCGCAACCGTGGGTCGAGCCACTTCTCGCGGCCTACCTGGAGGATCCGGAGAACTCGAAGCCGCGAGCCGTGCGGCTCGACGACTCTAGGATCGGCTACGTGGAGCCCATCTACGCCATGTCCTTCTGCCTGAGCTGCCACGGGCCGAGTATCGAGCCGGCCCTGCAGGAGACGATTCAGTCCCTCTATCCTGAGGATCAGGCCATCGGCTTCCACATGAATGATGTTCGGGGCCTCTTCTGGGTCACACTACCCAGCGACGCCGGCGCCGGAATGGACACCTGATCCCACAAGCGGGATCGGCTCGCTCCTCGGCTGACTGATGGCCCGGAGTCCTACTCGGCGTCCGACTGAATCGATTGCAGGGCCAGAAAGCGTTCGCCGAAGCGCTCGATGAACTGGATCTGCTGGTCGAACGTGTCTGCGTGGCCTTCTTCGTCCGCCACCAGATCCTCGAAGATCTTCTTCGACGCGGCGTCGGCGTTCTTGGCACACTCCTGCGCAGCTTCGTTATAGAAGGCGGCGCTCGCCAGTTCCATCGCCTTGGCCCGCTCGAGCATCTTCTTGGCATCGTGAATCTTCTGCACCGGGTCGGAGACCTCCATCTCCACCTCGCCGCCCAGAAAGAGGATTCGTTCCGCCAACTGTTCGTTGTGCATCATCTCCTCGATGGCGGTGCGTTTCATCAGGCCCGCCAGCGGCCCGTAGCCCAGATCGTCCAGGTGAAAATGGAAGTACATGTACTGGTGGACCGCTGACAGCTCCTCCGCCAGGGCACGATTGAGTAGCTCGATGCTTCTTTCGGACATGGCTCCTCCTGTTTCGTCTCGCGCGGTATTCCTGTGTCGAGCCTCCACACTACTCGACTCGTCGCGGGCCCAACACCACCCGCAGGGGTGGGATTTCAGGACATCGCTTTGTGTCAGCCTGCGGAGCCGGCCAGGCGGGTCAAAAAGGGCCGCGGATCCAGCGGGTCCTCGCAGCGGGCCAGGCTCAGGGTTCTCGTTCCGGCCTTGCCGATGGGAATCACCAGTGGGGGCTCGATCTCGACCTTGCGAAAGTGCTGCCTCAGATTCTCTTCCTGCCCCGGATTCTCGGTGAAGAACAGGATTCGTCGTCCTTCGAAGTCCTCCGGCGGATACCAGTAGAGAGAAGCCAGACCGTGCTTGCCACCCTTGATGTGCAGGAAGCGGCTTTCCAACTCACCCTTCGAGACAAAGGCCGAGAGATGAGTCTTCGTGTAGCTCTCCGAGCCAACATAGATCGACTCCGGAGGCACACCGGCCTGTCGGGCCCACTGATCTCGCCTCTGTCGGACGCCCTCGATCAATTCGTCCGTACCGAAGGCCCTCGCGAGCTTTTCGGATG
>JARFQS010000278.1 GCA_029287645.1 Thermoanaerobaculia bacterium
GCTACTCGAGAACGACTCCCACGTCGCCGATGCCGAGATGTGCGGCGATGTGGGCCTCACCGTCGCCCGACGCCCATCGGGCCCGAGCACCCAGCAACTTGCGACGCTTGGCCTCGACATCCACACCGCCACCGCGAATTCCAGCGTCCCCGATTCCGACACTCAGATCCACCGAGGAGACTCGTTGCCTGGGAACCCGGATCTTCAGATCGCCGATGCGCATGCCTACCGTCAGGTCCTTCTCTCCCGAGGTGTCGATCTCCAGATCGCCGATTCCCATGCGCACTTCGAGTGGCGCCCAGCGTGGGACGACGATGCGGCCGTCGACCTCGAGCTTGCGCGCCTTGCGGGCCGAAAGGCCTTCGAGTCGGACTGCGACACGGTCTCCCCTGGTCTCGGCAACCAGTTGAAGTCGTCGGCTGTAGGAGTCGCACCGCTCTGGCGAGAGGTTCCTGCAGCGGACCCTCAACTCGGTGCGCACCTGATCGGTCTCGGCAGCGCTGATCTCCAGCTCCCCGATGCTGAAGTCGACCCACACGGCCTGGCCGAAATCCACCGGGATCAGGAGCGGCGCCTCCTCAGTGACGGTAATCGCGTCGTGAAAGGTGGGTTGCGGGGAGTCGCTGGCCCGCAAGCCCGCTGCGGATATCAGACACAGGAGTGCTACAACGACAGATCGGCGCATGGGTGGTGTCCTTTCACCCAGGCCCTACGAGAGGAACTGTGATTTTGTTACATCTACCTGCTAGCGGGGTCCGCCGCCTGAGCAGCGGTGGCCTCCCAGGCCAGCATGGCTCGCTTGCGGGGTAGGCCCCAGCGGTACCCGCCGAGTCCGGCAGCGGCCGATTGGATGACCCGGTGGCAGGGGATCAGATAGGAGATCGGGTTCCACCCCACGGCCTGGCCCACGGCACGCGATGCCCGTGGTCGGTCCAAGTGCTCGGCGATGGCTCCGTAGGAAGTGAGATGGCCCGGGGGTATCTGAAGCAGAGCCTGCCAGACCTGGAGCTGGAAATTGGTGCCCTTGATGAGCAAGGTGAAGGGGCCTCGGGGGACGGCGCCTGGTTCGGGAAACAGCCTGTCCAGATAGGAAGAGGTTTCCTTCTCGCCCTGCTGAAGCTCCGCGCCGGGCCAGCGACGGCTCATCTCTTCCCGGATCTGCTTCGAGGAGCGCTCGGTCAGGAACTCGAGAGCGCAGAGCCCACGATCGGTGACCCCGAGGACGCAGTCCCCGAAGGGACTGGGGTGGACGCCCCAACGCACCACGAGATCGGTGCCACCCTGTTTGAACTCGCCTGGCGTCACGGCTTCGACGGTCACCATGAGGTCGTGCAGGCGACTGCCTCCGGAGAGGCCCGCATCCCAGGCCGCCTCCATCACGCTACTCGATTCACGAAGACGGTCCTTCGCATAGTCTACGGTCAGGAATTGAAGAAAGCGCTTCGGGGTGGTTCCGACCCAACGGCTGAAGAGCCGGTGGAAGTGGTAGGGACTCAGGCTGACCGCCGCGGCGACCTCCTCCAAATCGGGTTGCCTCTGGAAGTTCTCCTCCAGATAGCGGATCGCGCTCTCGATCCGCTCGTAGTCTCGGGATGCCGTCGTGAGGGTGTGGCTCGTGTTGCTCATGGACACAAAGCTACCCATACTGTCAGCAACAGACAATCCGAATCTTGCTCTCTCTGGGGCGCCCGACGGTGCTCAGTCACCGTTCGACAGAATCTCCAGTGAGACCAGGGTGTCGGTGCCGAGGTAGCGATCCTCGGCGTTCGTATACCAGGCTCGGGCCTTCGGCAATCGCAGCCCTCCGGCCTCGATCATGCCGTCGAGCGTGATGTACTCGCCATCGCCCTGCGCTTCGTCGTGGAAGAAACGGTAACCGGCAACCGCATGAGTCTCGGTGTCGAGATAGAAGTACCAGATGTCCGAACCGACCTCTGGTTCGTAAGAGACACGAAGGGCCTGCACCGATCTGTCCTGATACGTGGTGTCCAGAACGTCGGGATCCAGAGCCGTGCCGCTGTCGAGGAGCTTCATGGGAAGGCCCCAGAGATAGACGTAGTAGTTCCGCAGCCATTCCAGCCGCTCACAGGTGAGGCGGTACTTCTCCCTCTCCTCTTCGGTGAATTCGGTCGAGCCGTCGAGTCGCAGCTCGCAGCCGTCACCTTCTAGCACCCCGTCGATCTGGGATCCGTCGCGCTGGGTGGCAATCTCGAAGCGCCCCGTGGAATTGTCTATGAGAAGCGTCGTCTTCCTCGAAGGGCCATCGGGGCGGGTCTCCTCCAGGTGCAGCCGAAAGACCCCGTCTTGCCAGAGCCCCAAGGGATCGTGAACGGCGATCGACTTGGCTAGCAGATCGTCCGAGCTGGAGGAGTCTGCCTCGACAGGTCCGGCGACAAGCGCCGAGCTGGAGGCGATGACAAATAGAGCCTGCGTAAGCAGGGTGAGGGGATGGAAGTCGCGAGATCGTTGCACAGTCGTTGCCTCAATTGAGCAGGTCCGGAGGTAGCTCTTCGGTCTCCGACAATCGCGCCTCGGCCTCGAGACGCTCTTGCTCCTCCCACATCCGCATTTGCGCAGCGTCCATTGCGCGTCGTCGGCGAAAAGCGACCAGGGCGAGCAGGGAGATCGAGATCCAGAGCACCATCGAGCTCGAGAGTATGGGCACCCAGCGATACCAGAGCGAGTGGTACTCCCAGAAATAGGCTTCAGCCTGCTCCAGACTGACTCCGATGGCCCTTCGGAAGGCCTCCGGAAAGGGCAGGCCGAGGGAGACTCCGGAAAGGATGGCGGCGGCCGATTCGGGACCACGCTTGCGCACCAGGTCGTGGACGAAGGCCCCCGAGATGGCATAGGCGCGGCTCGCGGACGGCCGGTCACGATTGAACCGATCCTCCAACTCGGAGAGCGGCCTCTCCCGTTCCCAGAGCATGGCCCAGGTGAGCCGCGAGCGATCCTCCAGCTGCCAGGGACGGCCGATGAACAGGGCGATTCCCTCGTCCAGCCATCTGGGAACCCTTCGACCGCCTGCCGCGCGGGCCGTGAGGATATGGCTCACCTCGTGCAGCAGCAGATCCTCGAAATTGGAGTCGGGGTAGGTGGGGCTGCGCTCCGGAAACAGGACGGCGACACCGAGGTTCGGATAGGCGAAGCCGGCGATCCACGCGGGGGTGTTCTGGGCGACCGTCGCATCCTCACCGGCCAGGGTCAGGCGAATGGCTGGACCGGGCTGTTGAAGGCCCACCACCTGCATGGCGTGCTCGAGGCGACGCGGGTCGAGATCGCGGATACGAGCCTCGTGGGCCGGGAATTCGTGCGGGGCCTCGACAATCAACTCCGGAAGCGCCACGGTTTGCCCGGCAGCCCCCGAAAGGTCTGCGAGGGCGAGCAGGAAGAGGGTCGAAGCCCGAGCGAGATATCGCAGCATGGTGTCAGACCATCATAGTCGTCTCGAATACCTGAACGCAGTCCACCCACCTCCCCATGCGGGGAGATGGGTGGTCAAAGCTACTTCTTCGGGTACCGGAAAGAGGTCTTCAGACTGGCGACTGCACAGAGTCGATGAGGGCCCGGAAGCCTTCGGCGTTCTCATCGATCGTGGCCTCGGGTCCGGTGAACTTGAAGAACCAGTTCGAGTCCGGGCCTTCGACCACCGCGCCGAGAAGCTTGTAGCCAGGCATGGTCTGCGCGGGGGCACCGGTCATCATGCCGCCGCTGCTGTAGGTGCCACTGACCTTGATCAGCAGTGTGTCGAGACCGTTGGCGACGATCTCCTCGGTCTCCATCGCCTCGATCGAGGGACTGCCATCAGGCTGGGTGAACTGACCGGCCCAGCGCTCGGCATTGGCCATCGGGCCACCGCCCTGACCGGCCCCGAAATAGTAGACGACGCATTCGCCGTCACCGGCCGAACCGGGAACACGGTACTGCGACTGACGCATGGCGTTGGCCGGCGGTTCCTGAACCCAGCCTTCCGGTGCCGTCCAAGAGAGGACGTTGGTTTCGGTGACCACCGGTGTCGGCATCATGGTCGTCGGATCCGGCTGTTGGATCGGTGGATGCCCGGCCGGCATCTCCTCGGCGGTCGGTGCCGCGGCCGGTTGCTGCTCGGCAGTCTGTTCCTGGTTGCCACAAGCGACCGCACTCACCACGAGGAGGACGGCGAAGAGCAGTGCGAGTTTTCGTGAAGTCGTCATTGTTGTATCTCCTAGATCGTTTCTTGGGCTTCGAGATCTTCGGCCGGCGTTCGATCGTTACCAGAGAGATCGGGTCGAGCACCGCCGGTCGGCGAAGTCTAGCCGATGTAGGTCGAGATTCTAGTAAATTTCTGCAACGCGGCATACGAATGCCGCAAGTTGACGTCGCACCGCTGCTATGGCAGTCTGAAACCAGAGGGGCCAGTTGCTGCCCAGAAGAGCGAAGTCACACGGGCAGCGGAGAGGGAACCGTCATGCGGTATATCGTCTTCAATAGCAAGGGAGGAGTGGGCAAGTCCTCCATCGTATGCAACCTGGCCGCGGTCAGTGCCGCTGAAGGGAAGCGCACCCTGGTTGTGGATCTGGACCCACAGGCCAATGCCACGCACTACCTATTGGGTTCTCGCGGCCCCGAGGCCAAACCGAACCTGACCGACTTCTTCGAAGAGACCCTGAGCCTGCGTCTGTTGACCTCGGATGCCGACACCTGGGTCCACCCGACACCGTTCGAGAATCTGTCGATCGTTCCTTCCGATCTCGGCATGGCCGAGCTACAACCGAAGCTGGAGTCGCGCTACAAGATCTACAAGCTGCGCAAGCTGCTGGAGCGCCTGGAGGAGTTCCACGTCGTCTTTCTGGACACCCCGCCAGCGCTCAACTTCTTCACGACCTCGGCGCTCATCGCCGCCGACGGGTGCCTGATTCCGTTCGACTGCGACGAGTTCTCCCGCCGCGCCCTGATACAGCTCCTGGAAGAGGTGGAGGAGATTCGCGAGGACCACAACCCACAACTCGAGGTGCGAGGCATCGTCGTCAACTTGTTCCAATTGAGAGCCCGTTTGCCACAGCAAATGGTCGACCAACTGCTGGACGAGAACCTGCCTATCCTGGAGCCCTACATCACCGCCTCGGTGAAGATGCGCGAATCGCATGATGCCCACCGACCGCTGGTCGACCTGGCCCCGAGCCACAAGCTGAGCCAACAGGTCCGCGACCTGTACGCCACTCTCGAGCGTCCACGGCTGGCTGCCGTGTCCTAAAGGCTTGAAGTGCCTGCGGTTCCTGCCGGCCATGGGCTGTTCCACCTGCATCGGATTTCGAGAAGAGGTCCGCCCGAGTGGCTCGCCTGGGGGACGGCGTCGGCAATGTAGGGGAGCCCCTTGCAGGCTCCCATGGGAGGGGTCAAGCCCCTCCCCTTGTATCTTTATCTCCTCAGAAAGAGAGAGCCCCCTGGTGTGGAGGGCTCTCGAGGTCAAGAGGCAGCGGGGATGAGACGCTGTTCCCTCCCGACGGCCGTAGAGCCTGAGCGAGTAGATAAGCGCCC
>JARFQS010000303.1 GCA_029287645.1 Thermoanaerobaculia bacterium
GATCGACAACGAGGATGCCGGAGTCCTGGTGAGCATTCACGAACAAAGTCCGGACATCGCTCGCGGCGTGGACGAGAACGATGACAAGGACCAGGGCGCCGGCGATCAAGGCATGATGTATGGCTTCGCCTGCGACGAGACCCCGGAGCTGATGCCTCTGCCGATCATGTTGGCGCACCGCCTGACACGGCGACTCGCGGACGTCAGGCGATCAGGAGAGATCGAAGGTATCGGCCCGGACGGCAAGAGCCAGGTGACGGTCGAGTACCTGGATGACAAGCCCCAGCGAGTCGCTACCGTGGTCATCAGCACGCAGCACCTCGAATCCAAGACGACAGAAGAGTTGCGGCGGGACGTAGCCGAAAAGGTCATTCAGCCCGTGTGTCAGGACTACATGGACGAAGAGACGAAGATCCACGTGAATCCGACGGGAAGGTTCGTCGTCGGCGGTCCAGAGGGCGACACAGGTTTGACCGGCAGGAAGATCATCGTTGACACCTACGGGGGGGTCGGCCGCCATGGCGGTGGAGCCTTCTCCGGCAAAGATCCGAGCAAGGTCGATCGCTCGGCAACGTACGCGGCCCGTTATGTGGCCAAGAACATCGTGGCCGCAGGTCTCGCGCGTCGATGCGAAGTGCAGCTGTCCTATGCCATCGGAGTCTCGGAGCCCGTCAGCGTCAACGTCGACACCTTCGGGACCCACGCGGTCCCAGAGGAGCGCATTGTGGAGCTGGTGAGCCGGCACTTCGATCTGACTCCCAAAGGCATCATTGCCCAGCTCGACCTCAAGAAACCCGTCTACAGGGCGACATCGGCCTACGGACATTTCGGGCGCCCTGAGTTCTCCTGGGAAGCCACCGACAAGGCGGAAGCTCTGGCTGCCGAAGCCGGTGTGGGCACTGTCACCGCGGACTAGCGCCGGCGGGCCTCCCAGGCGATTGCCCGAGCTCACCACCCATTGGAGCCAACACTGTGGAACCCTGCACATTGGACGCCCGGTGCCGACCTTAAGATGGACTCATTCGGGGTCCTAGCACCGGCGAAGAGGCGGGTGTCGGGGGGTGTCTCGAGCTCGACCAAGAGCCAGTCGGCCCTGGAGCATTCTCGAGGGTGTAAGCTGGTGGCACCATGACGCAGTACGAGCGCATCGGCCGATTCGAGGTTCTGGATCGGATCGGAGGGGATGCCTTTTCTCTGCTCTATTCGGGCTACGACCCGTTCGAGAATCGTCCCGTCGAGATCCGCGTTTGCGTGGCCTCGGACGACGAGTTTCGATGGCGGTTTCTGAAGGCCGCCGAAGACTCGTTCTTTCTGCGTCATCGCAACATCGCCAGGGTCCTGGAGTTCGGCTCAGGCGAGCCGAAGCCTTATCTGGTGCAGGAGGTCTTTCCCGGCTGGCCCCTCAAGGACAAGATCTACTCCGAAGAACCGGTCGAAGACGTCGTCAAGCTTTTCTATGTGTTGCAGGTGGGCCAGGGACTGCAGTACGCCCATGCCCAGGGAGTCCTTCATCGACAGCTCAGTCCGGAAGTCGCCTGGGTCGGAGAGGGCGAGCTGATCAAGCTCGGAGATTTCGGCATCGCTCAGTTGGCCAGCTCCTGGATTCAGTTGCAGGTCGGGGGCGCCGCCTATCCTTCGTCGGGCTACATCCTGCCGGAAGTGCTAGCTGGCATGGCGCCGGATCAACGCAGCGAAGTCTTCGGCTTCGGGGCCACGGCCTACGAGATCCTGTCCGCTTGGCCGCCGTTCTCAGCGGAATCGATGCCGGAGCTGGTTCACAAGGTGCTGAATGAGGACCCTGCACCCATCACCAGCTTCTGGCCCGACTGTCCCGAAGAGCTCGAGAATGTCATCCACAAGTGCCTGAGCCGCGACCCCCGTCGTCGGTACGGAGGGCTCGACGAGGTGCTGGAGGATCTATCGGCGGTTCTGCCGATTCCGAGCGAGCCTGCGGCAGAGCTCTCCCGTGAGAGAGACTCGGTGGAGGAGGATTCGCGAACCGTGTACATCGTGGATCCCGATTCCCTGAGTGGCGGCGAGCCTGAGCCGGAAGGCGAGCCTCCATTGCAGAGTCCCGCCACTGAGTCAGTGACTCCCAGGTCCAAGAAGGAGAGATGGCGTGCGATCCAGGAAGCCGTTGGCAGATCCAGGGCGGCCCTTCCCTCACTCGACCAGGTGAAAGGTCGGCTACAGACCCTGAACTGGCGCTGGTGGCCAGCCGCGGTAGCTCTCTTGCTCCTGTTCGCTGTGGCGGGGTGGGGTCTGGCCAATCGAGGCAGGGCAGAACCTTCATCCGAGGCGGTGGGCCCTGTCGTCACTCCGTCGATCCCAGCGGCGAGCGACGAAGTGGGGCTACTCGCCCTGGACGCCCAGCCATGGGCGGAGGTGGCTCGGATCCTGGACGAGAGCGGTGAAGAGGTTCCGTTGGACACACCAGCGCTGACTCCGATGACGCTCCAGCTCCCAGCGGGCCACTACAGGGTCGTTCTTTCACATCCGAGCGTAGACGAGGC
>JARFQS010000380.1 GCA_029287645.1 Thermoanaerobaculia bacterium
ACTCGAGGTCTCGCTGTTCGGCGTAGCTCTCGAGAACAGCAAGGATCCCCTGCCTGTCGACATCAGGCTCCTCTGAGCTGCGGTCGACGGCGAATTCGGCGAAGTCCGCCCTGACCCGGCGATAGCCTCTGACGGACTCCAGCTCATCGACAATCCGAAAGCGGATCAGCCCTTCGAGGACGATCAGATATCGACCGTCGGGCTGCAGCTCGTGCTGACTGATGCGGCCGCAGCAACCCACTGGATAGAGCTCCGGATCCCGCAGGTCGAGGGGCGGGACGCCCCAGTTGTCGAGCCCGGGGACCCAGGGCTGGATCATGCCGATCTGCAGGTCGCCTTCCAGCGCATCCTCGATCATGTTCCGATAGCGCTCTTCGAAGACGTTGAGCGGCAGGTAGGTGCCTGGAAGTAGCAGCGTTCCGGTCAGCGGAAAGACAGGCAAGGTCTGTTCGTCGCGGGGTGAGCTCATGGTCGCGGGAGTATAGCGAAAGGCTCCCCCCGACTGGGTCGATCCGACGAGGCAATCATGGTAGCCTCCGGCAAATCTGTTTCGGAAAAGGAGGACCGCGATGAAGCATGAATCGCTTGCACAGAAGATCTGTCGCCTAGCGAGCCTCACCCTGTCTCTCGGGCTGTTTCTTCTCGCTAGTCCGGGTGTGGGCCAAGAGATCGGCGTGATGCAGTTTCCCGAAGGCAAGGTCCAACACGTGGTGCGCGCCGACAGCACCCCATGGAAGCCCTGCCCCCCGACGTTGCCATCAGGTTGCGAGATCGCCGTGCTCGAAGGGGATCTGCAAGGCGCAGACCTCTTCACAGCCCGATTTCGCGTCAACGAGACTTTCGTGATGCCGCCCCACTGGCACCCCAAGGACGAGCGGGTGACGATCATCAGCGGCACCGCGGCAGTGGCGTTCGGCGCCGAAACCGAGCGCGAGGACGCCACCGAGTTCGGGCCGGGCGACTACTACGTCAACGCTCGCCACGCCGTGCACCAGGTCTGGATCGAGGGGCCCACCGTGCTTCAGATCACCGGCATCGGACCCTGGAAGGCGGTAGCCATCGCCGAATCGGCACCGCCCGAGTGAGTCGATCGCTGCAGCCGAGCTACCGGCCCTGACCGGCCAGGGTGTTCTAAAGATCGGTGCCCCCGCCTCCAAGGAGGCGAGAGAGTTCACCGCATCGAATTCGACAACGTGAACCTCACCCATGGTGACCTTCAGGGCAATGGAGGGCACCCTGAGGATCGCACGTCGTACAATGCCAGCATGACGCCCTGGAACGATATCTTTCAGAACCCTCTGGATGTCGTGGGGTTTGCGCTCTACCTGCTGGTCTTTCCCCTCTATCACGGCCTCTACCCGCTGCTGGCCAGGAGGTCGCCTCACGGCACGGCGAAGGGCCGACTCGATCTCCTGCGTCGGTCGTGGATCCAGGGTCTGATCGAACGGCGAGACATCCTGTTGGCAGCGCAGCAGACGCGCAACCTCACGATGATGAACTCGCTACTCGGCTCAGCGGCGTTGATTCTCCTCGGGATGACCGCCAACGTTCTCTTGACCTATCCCAAGGTAGCGGCTCAGGTCGCGCACCCGGAGAGCTGGGACCTCCATCCCGGAGCGGTGTCGGCCAAGCTCTACCTCCTGATCTTGGTGTTCGCGGTCGCATTCTCCTTCTACATGGCGGCACTGCGGCGCCTCGGGCAGTTCAATCTCGTGGTCGGTGCCGACCCGGCTCTGATCGAAGCCGAGGAAGGCCCCCCTGTCGACTACCTGACGGGCCTCATCAACAAGGCTTCGAATCGCTATACGTTGGGAGTCCGCGCCTTCTTCTCGGCTTTTCCCCTTTTCGCCTGGCTCTTCGATCCCTGGGTCTTCCTGGCGCTGACCCTCTTCTTCGGCATCAAGTTCATGGGCTTCCAGGACTTCGGGAGTCGCCTGAAGAACCGAGCCAAGACCCGATGAATGGGAGCATTCCGATCGTATCGGCACAGCTGTAGCCAAGAAGCGAGGAAACCGCGGAACGGGGAATCTCGGAGATCCGACGACGTTCCGGGTGGGAGACCGCATCCTGATCCTGGTCAAGGACAGAGCTCTCGCCTCCGTTCAGCGCCTGGCCCACCAGTCGTCGACTCCAGCCGACTGAGACCCATCGCAGATCAGGGTGAGGTCGAGGACCAAGCCGTGGTATCGCCGCTCTCGAAACCGTCGGTGAAGATCGCCCCAACATAAACGAAGGTTCCTTCGTTCTCGTAGCCGTTGAAAGATGGGCATCCCACAGCCAACGTCACCCGATCCAGGGCAAGGGCCGTACCACCGAAACACGCACCTACCGGTGGAAGATCGGGGATGGTCAAGGAGCCCGCGAGATTCCAGGTCTCGAGTGTCGGCCCCATGTCGTACAAGAGGACGGCGCCATCCGTTCCGGCACCTGGCGCCCCGACGGCCAGAATCTGGTTCGACAGAGCCACCGAGGTTCCGAAGGCGGCGCCCTGTCCGAGGCCGGTAGGCTCGATAACTGCAGACTCC
>JARFQS010000404.1 GCA_029287645.1 Thermoanaerobaculia bacterium
TTGGAGATCGTGGAGGAGGAGGGAGACTCTTCAAGCCCTTACGCCCCTGCGCCCCTAGGCCCTGATATCCATTTCCTGGTCATGGAGCTCGTGGACGGAGCTACCCTTGAAGAGCTCATCGAGCAGGGAGTTGCGCCGGAAGACGCTCTCGAGATGGCGGCGCAGGTCGCCGATGCCCTCGAGGAGGCTCACGAGCGGGGAGTCGTGCATCGCGACCTCAAGCCCGCCAACATCAAGGTGACTCCCGAGGGCACAGTCAAGGTGCTGGACTTCGGTCTGGCCAAGGCCTTGGACCCCCAAGACCTCGAGACCCCAGGACCCCAAGGCCTTTCTATGTCCCCGACCCTCACCGCCCAGATGACCGGCGCTGGAGCGATTCTCGGAAGCGCCGCCTACCTGGCGCCTGAGCAGGCCAAGGGGAAGCCGGTCGACAAGCGTTGCGACATCTGGTCGTTCGGCGTCGTGCTGTGGGAGATGCTGACCGGCCAGAAGCTGTTCGGCGACGAAGAGACGATCTCCGAGGCCATCGCCGCGGTCCTCACCCGAGAGCCGGACCTGAACGCGCTCCCGGACGCTACACCCGTGTCCGTTCGTCATCTCATCGGTCGCTGCCTGATCAAGGAGCCGAAGGACCGCTTGCGCGATATCGGAGAGGCTCGGTTGGCGATCCAGGCGACGATCGATGGAGCGGACGAGGTGGTCGCGAAGCGCGAGCCGGCTCGACGCTCTAAGGGTCTTACCACAGCCGGCCTCTTGGTCGGCGCGATCTCCGGGCTGCTTCTCGGTGGTGTGCTCGTGTGGATGGTGCGACCGAAACCGGACACGCCAGTGCTCAAGCTCGAGGTGCCGGTCGAGGACTTCCTTCCCGAGAGAGTCAGACATCCGTTGATCTCACCCGACGGCACCAAGGTCTTGCTGCCTACCAGGGGAGGGCTCAGGATCCGACAGCTCGATGAGATGGGAGATCGTGCCATACCGGATTCGAAGGGTGCGCGGTATCCCTGTTGGTCGCCCGACGGGCGAGACGTAGCGTTTGTTGTTGCTTCAGAGATCCGCAAGTCCTCGGTTCAGGGAGGCTCTTCGACTCGCGTGGCGACGCTGCCACCCGATGTCGGAGGTTCCGGGGGAATGGTCTGGACGGTTGATGATCAGCTTCTCGTGACCGGCGGCGACAAGACAGGCATCCTGCAGGTCCCGGTCCAGGGTGGGGACCTGAGAGAGATCTTGCCCCTCGATGAGACTCGAGACGTGGACTTTCACGAGATCTCGCTGCTCCCGAACGGTCGGGATGTAGCGTTCACGGTGCACCGCAGGGACCCAGCCTCGGAGGAGCGACTCGTCGATTCTCTGGAAGTCTTTTCGAAGGGAGAGCGCAAGGAAGTCATGCGTCTCGAAGGCGAGTCGATCCAGTCTGTAGCCTCCTCGCCGTTGGGCTACCTACTTTTTCATCGTTCGACGACGACACCGGGAGTGTGGGCGCTGCCCTTCTCGGAGGCGAATCTGGAGGCGACGGGGGACCCCTTTTTGGTGGCCGCTGATTCGTGGCTGCCGAGCACTTCCAAGGATGGGAAGTTACTTCTGGTGCATGGTCTGACACTTCTTTCCTACGAAATCGTGGAAGTCGACCGCCAGGGCAGACTGATCCGGCAGATCGAGCAGATCGAAGGGGACGGCGAGGCGCCGCATCTATCGCCCGATGGCACACGCCTCGCTTATACCGCTGCCGAGGCCGGCAACTGGGACACCTGGATCTACGACCTCGAGCGCAAGAGCAACACCCGATTCACCTTCGACAGTACCCTGGATGGGGCCGCACGTTGGTCACCCGGCGGTACAGAGCTCCTGTACACGGCGACGGACATGCGTCAGGTGAGGCTCAAGGCGGTCGACGGAAGTAGCGAGGCGAGGACTGTCGGGAGTGGGCTGGCGCCGGACTGGATTCCCGATGGCACGGGCTTCATCTTCGAGCACTACTCCGATGAGTCCGACACCTGGGATATCTCCTACAAGTTGTTCGACCGGGACGAGGCGATTCCACTGTTGGACACCTCCGCGAACGAGATCTCGGCGAGGATCTCTCCGGATGGTCGCTACTTCGCCTACGTCTCGGACGAAGCCGGTCCGTGGGAAGTGTTCGTGCGACCGTTCCCGAGTGGTGAAGGGAAATGGCAAGTCTCCTTGGCCGGTGGTACCCAGCCGCGATGGGCACAAGATGGGAGCGAGATCTTCTATCTCGAAGGTGAGGCCCTGATGGCGGTCGAGGTCACCGACCCAGAGGTCTTCAGCCTGGGCAGTCCCCTGAAGCTGATGGAGGGCCAGTTTGCGCTACCGCTCTTCGATTCGGTTCGATTCGCCCCTTATGGAGTGGGCAGAGACGCCCAGAGCTTCTTTCTATCCCGTCCCGCTCAGGGTGGCACCACTCCGAGTCGCCTCATCCTGATCCAGAACTGGACCGCCGAGCTGCGCGGCCGGGACTGACTTCGAGAATCTCGGGTCCTTGAAGCGGCCGGCGCCCCTGCCGGCCGAATCGGCACCGAGTCTGTAGCTCTCCTCCTGAGTCGCAAGAGAAGCCGTCTAGATTCCGACCTTATGAAGATGTGCCTTGGCGTTTCGGTCTAAAGCAAGTTGCTTGCAGAGTCTGCCTGCGTTGCCTACAATCAATGCATGCAGTATACGATTCGCAATATTCCGAGAGCGCTGGATGCCATGCTGCGAGACCGAGCGAAGAAGGAGGTCAAGAGCCTCAATGAGATTGTCATCGAGGCCCTGGCGCGAGCCATGGGATTCTCCCAAGAGGCCGTGCCTCATCGGGACTTGAGTGGCTTCGCCGGGACCTGGGTCGAAGATCCCGAATTCGATCGCGCCATCGAGGATCAGGATCGAATCGATGAGGATCTTTGGCGGTGAGGCTGGCGCTCGGCACCAACAGTTATTCCGATCTCTGCCGGGCTGTCCCAGAGGTTGTCGAGCGGTGCGAGTCCGCGGATTCGATCCATCTGCCTCTGGTTGTCGTGGGCGAGCTTCGAGCTGGCTTTGCCGTTGGGATGCATGGGCCGGAGAACGAGAGAGTGCTGCAGGAGTTTCTCATTCAACCTGGAGTCGAGGTCGTGCTAACCGATGAAGAAACGACCTTCCACTACGGAGCCGTCTATCGACAACTCAGGACCCAGGGAACTCCCATCCCGACCAACGACATGTGGATCGCTGCCCTGGTGCTCCAGCACGGCCTCGTTCTGTTGCACCGCGACCGCCACTTCGACCATCTGCCGCAGCTGGCCACGATCCGATCGAGCTGAAATCTGATTTTGCTTTGATCGGCGGGAGTAGTCTCGGTCCGAGAGCGGAACGCGGTCTATCTGTTCTCGCCCGAGATCTGTTGCGCCCAGTTGAGGAGGAACTCGATGCGGGCGCGGGTCGACTCCTCCCGATCGAGCTCGATGAAGAAGAACTCGTCGCCGGAGGAGGCGACGTCCCAGTTCTTCTGGGGCGCGGTCGATGTCGTGTAGCGGCTGGTGTCCGCAATGAGCTCGACGGGTGGTCCGGAGCGGAAGACCGAGCCCGGCTCGATGTCGACCTTGATCAGGGGACGATTGGGGAGCCCGATGTCCAGGTAGTACAGCTCCCGCCCATCGCCCGACCATGTCGGATAGCTACCGATTCCGGGACTGACCTGCCATTTGCCCTCGCCGTCGACGGGGCGCACGAAGGCGGAGGCGTTGCCGCTGCCGGGCGAGGCGTAGGCGATCCAGCGACCGTCGGGCGAGAAGCTGGGAGAGCTGGCGTCCTTCTGAAAGAGCACAGGCTCCTCCCCGGGTCGCATCAAATAGATGTCGGGTGTGGCTCCGATCTGGGTGAACGCCAGGATCTCGCCATCCGGGCTCCAGGAGCCGGGAAGCGCCACATCGAGGCCAGGTGGGCTGATCAGTTCCTCGTTGCCACTGCCGTCGACCGGCTTGCGATAGATCCCCAGCTCCCCGGAGCCCCGAAGGAAGGTGATCCAGCGGCCGTCGGGCGTGAACAGGGGATAGAGGTCGTTGCCGCCGAAGGTGACTCTGTTGAGCGCTTGGGTGTCGCGCGAATAGAGCCAGACGTCGCCGGAGATGCCGGTGGCGCCTTCGCTGATCGTGAAGGCGATTCGACTGCCGTCCGGGGAGACGCGGGGATGGTGGAGGGGCTGCGGGGGCAACATCAGCCCTGTCGACTCGCCGTCGCGACCGACGATGGCCAGGTGCGCCTTCCCCTGGGTGACGGCTCCTGGAACATAAGCCAGGCTGCCATTGGGAGCCGCGGCGACGAAGGAGACGCCACTCGTGGGGTCGCCACCCAAGTCCTCGACGACCGGCACCGGGTCCCCGTCGACGGACATGGTGTCGACATCCAGAGTTACGGCGTAGAGCGTTCCGCGACGGGCGAAGATCAATCGGTCGGGCGGCACGAAACGCGCCATGTTGGCGCCGTCGATCAGGGTCCATCGCTCGCCCGAATCCAGAGAGTAGGCATCGATCCGAGCGTCGTCGTAGTTGTTCGGGCTGCGGGTGGAGCCGACGGAGAAGATCACCGTACGGCCGTCAGGGAGCAGGTCGGGCCAGCGGTAGGTCCGCTCACCCTGTTCGGCGTCAGGCTCGACGATGAGTTCGGGCTCGCCTCCGAGAGCGGGGATGCGCCAGATTCCAGCCACATAGCCCGGCGAGTAGAGGATCGAGCCGTCCGGGCTCCAGACGACGCCCCGGGGATTGCCGGCCACCGCGAGACTGACGGACTTGCCGCCAGCGACAGGGATGCGTCGCACCTCGCCATCCGAGAAGAAAGCCAGTTGCTGGCCGTCGGGAGAGAAGGCCGGATTGGTAGCGCCCTCGGTTCCGGGGACGGGCCGTGCTTCGACCTGGTCCAGAGCACGAACGTAGATCTGCTGCTTGGCGGTCTCGGTATCGATCGTCACGAACGCCAGGGAGCGGCCGTCGGGTGCGAAAGCGAGGATGGGCTCGTCACCCCAACCGAGTCGAAAGCCCTCGGGGAGGGTGAGGTCGAAGCGGATCGCGGGACTCTCGGGGTCTGCCGGCCGCGGTCTCAAAGCGAAGAATAGGGCAGTGCCGATGGCGAGCAGCGCGGCTGTCCAGGCGAGAACCTCCCTCCAACGGGACGCTGGAGGTGCCGCTGGCTCGCCCTTGCCCCGGTCGGCCAGGGTCTCTTGCTGGTCCGCCTCCGCGAGCTCGAGACGGGCGTCACCGATGTCGCGGAGACGCTGACGAGGGTCCCGTGTCAGGCAGCGTCGCAGGAGCCTGATGACCGACGGAGGCGTGTTGTCCGGGAGGAGTGCCAGGTCGGGCTCGGTCTTGAGGACCTCGGCCAGGGTATCGGAGACCGTGTCGCCGGCGAAGAGTTGCTTCTGGGTCAGCATTTCCCAGACCACGACGCCGAAGGCCCAGATGTCGGCCCGCTTGTCGGCCTCCTGGCCACGCGCTTGTTCGGGGCTCATGTAGGCGGCGGTGCCCATCAGGACACCGGCTTGGGTCATCTGAGCCGTCAGGGTAGGCGATAGCGAGAGGCTTGTAGGGGAGGGGCTTGACGCCTCCCGTTCGAGGTCGAGCGCTTTGGCGAGACCGAAGTCGAGGACCTTGACCTGTCCGTTGGGTGTGACCTTGATGTTCGCGGGCTTGAGGTCTCTGTGGACGACCCCCTGTTCGTGGGCCTCCTCGAGAGCCTCAGCCACCTGGGCTGCCATCTCCAAGGCCTGCTCCTGGGGCACTCCCTGGGCGATCAGCTCCTGGAGCGTGTCGCCATCGACGAGCTCCATGACGAGGAAGTGGATGGAGGGGCTTGGGGCTTGGGTCCTGGGTCCTGGGGAATCAGGGCTTGGGGGCTCAGGGGCGTGAGGGCTTAGGGGGTCCCCCCCGTGGGAAGGGCCAAGGCCCGACCCTACAAAGTGTTAGGTTGGGGCGGGGCGTGACCCCCCCCAAACAAAAGACTCAAACGAAAAGATAGCCCCGATGTTGAGTGGCTTAGAGGGCGGCACGACCGTGGCTTGGCGCTCGAATCGGGCGCGAAGCTCCGGAAGCCAAGACCCG
>JARFQS010000406.1 GCA_029287645.1 Thermoanaerobaculia bacterium
TCCCAGGGGTGTGGATCACCGGGCCGATCCCGCGCGTTCACCCGGAGAAGAACTGGACTCCGACTGCCATGATCGAGAAGGACGGCTCATCGGTCGAGGACACGATTCCGGAGGACCAGGCGCTGATCATCAACACCAGGGAGGGGCTGGTCGTGCTTGCTGGCTGTGGCCACGCCGGCGTAGTCAACACGATGGAGTACGCCAGGAAGTTCTCCGGCGGCAGGCCGGTACATGCGGTGTACGGTGGGCTCCACCTGATGAGCCTGACGGATCAGAAGCTCATCTGGACCGGAACCAAGATGCACGAGCTCGGTGTCCAGCATCTTCTCGGTGCCCACTGTACGGGCATCAACTCGGTCAACCTCCTGCGTGATTCGGCTGGCCTCCGTCGAGACACATCTGTAGTCGGCGCCGTCGGGTCGGTGTTCACGCTCGAGGCCGGGATTCGGTTGGGGAGGTTGAATCGCTGAAGGGCACCGGTCCCGGATGGCGCATATACTTTCTCAGTCTGATGAGAATCAGCGGTATCGAAGAAAAGGGGATAGCAATGCGTTCAAAGCCTTCAAATCCGATTTCACTTCTGATGATGATGTGCCTCGTGCCTGGTCTCTTTGCGGGCTTGTCCATTCTGCCCGCTGCCGCCGAGGAGCTGCCGCTGCGGTTCAATGCCATCGCCGTCAACATGAGCAATGTCGGCGCGCGGACCCAACAGCGGCTGGATATCACCATCAACAGGTGGAGCACCGACGAGGAGCGGGCCAAGCTGATGGAGGCTCTGAAGTCTCACTCACGGCGGGGGGATCGAGAGTTGGCCGACACCCTGTTCAGCAAAGACAGCGTCGGCACGATCCGTGAGGTGCAGCGTCTGGCCTACGATCTGCGGTACGCGCGGATGAATCCCATGGAAGGCGGCGGCATGCAGATCATCGCCGCGACCGATCGACCGCTCGCGTTTGCCGAGACCTGGCGTTCATCGCGCACTCTGGACTACAACGTATCGCTGCTCATTCTCGAGGTCGATGCAGAGGGCCGGGGTGAAGGTCAGCTGATGCTCGGGGCCGATTTTCAGTGGGACGAGGAGAAGAACCAGGTGGTGATCACGAACTTCGCCTCCGAGCCCGTTCGCCTGACCAGCGTCCGGTTGCGCTAGCGACCGCGGGTCAGGATCCAGTAGATCGAGCCGTCTCTCGCCTGTATGGGTAGAGCGATCGGTGCCGGGGTGTCTCTGTGTTCACGAGGCGCAGGAAGAGGTCGTTGAAGACCTCGGGCGATTCCAGATAGAAGTTGTGGAAGTTGATCGTCCGGTTGACCGGTGTGACATCGACCAGCGCGATCAGGTCGCTATCGGGCTCGATGAGCTCCGCCAACCGGATGGCCTCCTCCAGCTGATCCTGTGAGACATTGCGGGTATCGAGAGTGCTCTCGCCGCGCCGCATGCCGCGGTTGACGATCCGGCTGGCCAGCAGCGCCCGATCGTTCGAGGAGACATATACGGTGAGGTGTCTCGTCAGGGCACTGATCTCTCGTTGAAACCGGGTGTCGAATGCCTCGAGATCGACATCCGGGGCGGTGAGCACGACATCCTCGAGCTCGGCTCCCGGGTCAGCCATCTCAGCGTCCTGGTAGAGCAGACCGAAGGCGTCGGCCACCACCTGGGCCCCCATGCTGTTGGCGAGCAGCCAGAGCCGCTCAGGTCGAATCTCCTCGATCACCAGATTCAGCGTCTGAGCCAGCTCTGCGCCGGACTCCGAAGCGATCTCGACCGCTTCGCGGTAGGCCGCGAGCGGATTGCCGCCCTGGTCTCCGGGCCAGTCGAAGAGCAGGACCGGAGAGTTGAGGTCGAGAACGTGAATGACAAAAGCCGTCTTGCGCAGGGCCGAGGGGAACTGTTCCCGGTAGCCATGCACGATGACCAGAAGCGATCGGTGGGGAGACTCCCGAATATAGCTTCCGAGTTGCTCGACCAGCTCGGAGCGGCTCAGGCTGCGCTCGTGGCGCACGGCTATCTCCTCGTCACGAAACCACTTGGTGGGGTTGAAGATGGAGCTCAGACCCAGCGAAGGCTCGATCTCGACATCGTATGAGCCGAAGTGCAGCTCGTCCGCCCGCTGATTGGTGAAGCGCTCGCCCAGGTCACCATCAAAGGTCCCCGGGCTTCGATTGGTGATGTAGAAGAACCGGTAGAGACCGTCCTCCTGACGCGTGACCTGCATCCGCCGAAACAGGAAGTCCTCGGCACGCAGCAGAGCCTGGCGCGTCGATCGGTGGAAGACCAGGCCGATTCCGCCAGCCAGAGAGAGAATCACGACGCCACCGATCAGAAAGCGCTTCTGGCGGCGGGTCATGGCCTGAGGTTAGACGGAAAAGGGTCGCGGTGGCACCACCCGTCGGGTGAGGTGCTACCTACCTCAGCCAGGTCTATCCGGAGGTGCTAGTTCGTTCGCCGCACGTTGCCGAGCTTGATCGGCTGTGAGGAGAAGTTTGTCACCTCGATCTTGTTGTCCCCGTCGTTCCAGCGCACCTCGGTACCGAGCGACAGGACACCGTCACCGTTGCCTTCTGCGTCCAGGGTCATCTCGATAAGGGTGACATCGAAATCCCCGACCACCGATCCTGTATTCAGGGCTTCGGAGAACGAGACGGGCCGATCTGTGGCCAGAATGATGCGCTTCTTGCCATCGGGCATCTGAGTCATGCGCGAGTAGCGAACAGACCAACTGGTTTGCGCCCTGAGATTCATCGAACCGACGCGGGACGCACACCGCAGTGCCCTGGCAACCGCGCGATTGCGATTGCGCGTGCTCTGGGAGCTGGCTTCCTTGATCTCGCTGAGTACCTGTTCTCGCTCCTCTTCGGTGGTCCACTCACGGATGCGAATCTCGAGCATCGAGGTCCGGGCGCATTCTAACAAGCGGTCGTCCCCCAGGAGGCGCACGGGCGGCAGGAGAACCTGAACAGACGGTAATGTTCCGGCAACGCTCCGGACACCTCCGCCCCGCTACCCTGCCTCCAGGGTCGAGAGCTCCATGTCAGTGGCTCGAGACTCC
>JARFQS010000445.1 GCA_029287645.1 Thermoanaerobaculia bacterium
GTAATACCGGTTTTTTGACGTGGCCGAGGCCGGTTCCGGCGATGAAGATGCCTTTGTAGCCCTGATCGACCAGGGCGTCGACGTCGTCGGGTTTCATCCCCGGGTAGTAGTAGAGGATGGTCACTCGATCGTCGAAGAGAGGGTCTATCTTGACCCGCCTGGTGGGGTTTCGGGGCAGGTATTCGTGGGTCAGCGGCCCGAATTCAGTGGCGCTGACGCGACACAGAGGGATGTCCCCTACGGTGCGGAAGGTGCTGCGATAGGAGCTGTGCATCTTGCGGCATCGGGTGCCGCGATGGAGCAGCCCGTACTGGTCCGAGGTCGGACCGAACATGCAGATCTGCACTTCCGCGATGTCGCCGTAGGCTGCCGACCGCACGGCGTGGATCAGATTCAGGGCCGCGTCGCTGGAGGGGCGATCCGAGCTTCTCTGACTGCCGACCAGGACGATCGGAATGGGACTCCCCTGCAACATGAAGCTCAGCACGGCGGCGGTGTGCCCCATGGTGTCGGTGCCGTGACCGATGACGATGCCGTCGACACCGGCCTCGATCTCGTCACCGATGGCTCGCGCCAGCGTGGCGTACTCTTTCCACCCCATGTTCTCGGAGAAGACCCCGAAGATCTTGCGGGTCGTCAAATTACAGAGATCGGCCAGCTCGGGTACCGCCCCGTACAGCTCACCGGGGGTGAAAGCCGGAATCACCGCCCCCGTTCGATAGTCCAGGCGTGAGGCGATGGTGCCGCCGGTGCCCAGAAGGGTCACCTTCGGAAGGTCGGGTCCGTGAGGGAACGCCTGTTCCGGGATCTTGTAGATGGCCTCCTTGAAGCCCAACTCCTCGACTTCGCGGATGCGGTCGATATGGAGTCCGACGTTGTAGCCCGTCGCCAGCTTGAGGACGACGTGCAAATCGTCGGAGGTCTCGCTGCGGGGAAGAATGACGCCTTCGAAGGTGCTGCCTTCTTCATTGCGGATGCGGACCTCGCTCCACACGCGGACGCCCCAAGCCTGCAATCGTTCTCGCGCCCGACCTCGGTAGCCCTTCAGGGAATCGTTGGTTTCAGCCATTCTCGTTGTTCCTCGCTGGCAGCTTCTGGATCACCTGGATGACTCTCACGGCAGGGACCCTGCCGCGCAGGGAGCTCATGTTCTGCCCCATGACGGTATCGACGAGCTTGTCCTCCCCGAGTCCCTGATCGGACGCGGTCCTCAGGGCCGCGGCAACTTCTGCTTGCCACCCGACGGGCTCTTCGCCAAGGCTGTCTCGGGCGATCAGCTCGTCGACGCGCAATTTGGGCTCATCGACCATGCCTTCGACCAGGAGTCGCCGGGCTTCCCACAACACCGGATGGGCCTGGAAGTGCTCGAAGAGCTCGCACCAGCGCTTCTCGGTGATCTTGTCTACAGCCAGACTCGACCGGCGTAGCCCTTTGAGCTCCTCGCCAAAGAAAAGGCACGCCCGGCGCAGGTCGAAGCCTGTGTCGGCGACGACGCGATCTACGAATCGGGCACCACCGCGCCGAATCAAGAAATGGATTGTCTGGGTCGACACCCCTTCTGCGCTGTACCGCTCTTCTCGTTGCCAGGGCGGCTCGGGTAGTTCCGCTTGCAGGCTGCGCACTCGCTCTCGGGTGACGAGTTGAGGCGGGCTGTCGGTGTCGGGATACATGCGGTCCGGGCCGGGGAGGATGCGCTCGAAATCGGTGCAGCCGTCGGGAAGCGCCTGGCGTGTCTCGTGAGGGATGCCCTCCGTGGCCTCGGCGTAGCGCGCCTGGATCTCCTTGGCGGCGGTGATGGTGTCACTCTCAACGCCCCAAACCACCACGAGCCCATCTTCGGGCGCACAAGCCGCCGCTTGGCGAATCTCCTCCAGCTCTTCGGCGCCACCCGGGTAGTCGGGCCAGGTGTCGGAATCGAGGAGGATCGGAGGCTGATCGAGGGTGGCGATGACTCGAACGCGACCCGCCAGCTCGTGTGCGAAGGTCCTGCCTGGCTGGCAGGGTTGTCCAACGGTGCCGGCCAGACCGGGAAGCCGGATGGCGCGCACGCTGTAGGGGCCCTCGCCCAGTTCCATGCCCTGACGCATCTCCTCGGCTTCGACGAAGCGTTCCCAATTGTCTCTCTGCAGGGCCTCGAGGCGGAAATCGGCAACCAGCGTCGTGATGTCGATGTGCTCCATCGTGATGTCGGATGCCTGCCTGAAGCCTCGGGCGTGCAACTCGTCTCGCAGACGGAGGAGCTCCACTTGACGCACGGCTTCGCTGTGGACCAATTGGCGCGCCAGGCTGGCCTTGGGGACTCCCTTGATCTCGACCCGCCGGCCTCCCCTGACGGAGACGTTGACGTCTTGCCGGCTGGCGCCCATGCCGACTCTTACATGGCCCGTGGATCGGCAAACGCGGCCGATGAGCAGGATGGCCTCTTCGACCTCCTCGGGAGTCTCGAGCTCCGGGCCCGTGACCGTCTCGATGAGCGGCATCCCGAGTCGGTCGGTGCGCCAAACCGCCATGTGGCCTCGATCCTGGACCTCGCGACAGCTGTCCTCCTCGACGCTCACCTGAATGACCGTCAACTCGCGCCCGCGGAAGGGCAATCGTCCGTTGACCCCCACGATGGCAGTGCGCTGAAAACCAGTGGGAATCGAGCCGTCCAGATACTGCTTCCGGGCGATATGGACTTCGTCCACGACATCGCAGCCCAGCATCAGGCACTGCTCGATGGCGATGTCCACAGCGCGCCGATTGACGATGAAGGGCGGCGTGTCGTCCATCTCGTAGGTGCAGACATTGCTCTTGTGGAGGAGGTAGACGATGTTCTTCTTCGTCTTGAACTCCATGAGAGCCGTGCCGTCGTATTCCCCGAGCTCGGAGAGCGTGGGCCGCATGTGGCGCAGCATCACGCCATCGTGTTGCTCCGTGTACATACCGGCCGGACACCGGCAGAACATCTTCTGTTCGGTGAGCAGCTGCTGGTGGACTTCCAGTCCGACCCGCAGACCTATTTGTTGGTAATCGATCGATCCTTCCACCGCTCTCCTTTCGCACTCGCCAGGCTGGAAACGCAGCGATCCTAGCATCGACGGACGCGGTTGGAGACCGAAGTTTGAGGAGCTGTGTTCAAGCCTCGTATATCGACGCATGCGCAGGTGTGAATCGATGCTTTTTGTTTCAAAGTACTTGACAGAACGGACTCGATGGACTACCGTAGCGCGTCATGCGAGCCGCTGCGCCGATACCCCCGCGCGAGAAGGAGCCCCTGGACATGCACTCGCATGCCATGGACAACCTGCGCTTCATTCGTCTCGCGATGGAGTCGTCGGCTTCCTTTACCTCGGTCCCTGGCTGGGGCGCGATCGTCATCGGCTGCACGGCGATTGTGGCCGGACTGTTGTCCACGACTCC
>JARFQS010000462.1 GCA_029287645.1 Thermoanaerobaculia bacterium
ACCGTCCCGGCCACCGCCACCTCCCCCGTCTCCCCACGCAACCTTACTTCGACCAGATGGGGGTACTCGCCGCTCTGATGGTGAATCGACCGAACCACCTCCACTCCTCGCCCGGCCGCTACGGCCTCGGCATTGACGAAATTGACCCCCTCGCCGAGAAAAGGCATCAGGGCGCCCTTGACCGCCGCAACTGTCGTCGGGATGCGCAGATCCTCCTCGACACCCCAGAGCTCTACCCTGACCTCCAGTAGACTGGCACCCAGCAGAGAGCTGGCCAGACGACCGAGCTGCTCACCGAGCGCCAGAAACGCCTCACCGATCCCGCCGATGGTCATGAAGGGTAGATTGACGGCGGTGACCGCCAGCGATCCGTCCAGCGCCGCCAGCACCATGTTCGCGGTCTCGGTTGCCACCCGCTCCTGAGCTTCCCGGGTCTGGGCACCGATATGGGGAGTCGCGACGACTCGTGGGTGGGAGATCAGGCCGAGGTCGGTCGGCGGTTCCTCGGCGAACACGTCCAGCGCCACCCCTCCCAGATGACCGTTCTCCAGAGCCTCGAGCAGCGCCGACTCGTCGACGATTCCACCCCGAGCGCAGTTGATGAGCAGGGCACCCGGCTTCATCTTCGAGATCCGATCGGCGTCGATCAGATCCCGGGTCTGGTCGGTCAGGGGTGTGTGCAGGGAGACCACATCCGCGGTCGACAACACTTCATCCAGATCGGCCAACTCGACATCGAGGCGGTTGGCGGCTATCGAGTCGAGAAACGGGTCGAAGGCGATGACCTGCATGCCGAATGCTCGCGCCCGCACCGCCACTGCCTGGCCGATGCGGCCCAGCCCCACGACACCCATCGTCTTGCCCTGCAGCTCGCTGCCCAGGAACTGCTTGCGATTCCACTCTCCGGTCGCCAGAGAGCGGTCCGCCGCAGGAATGTTTCGGGCCAACCCCAAGAGCAGGGCGAAGGTGTGCTCGGTGGCCGAAACCAGGTTCGCTGTCGGAGCGTTGACGACCAGAATTCCCCTCTCGGTGGCAGCCGTGACATCCACATTGTCGACCCCGATTCCCGCCCTGCCCACCACCTTCAACCTGCCGCCCGCATCCAGAAGCGACTCGTCCACCTGGGTCATGCTGCGTACGATCAGCGCATCGAACTCGCTCAGCAACGCGGCCAGACGTGGTCGCTCATCCGCGCTCAGCATGTGAATATCCGTACCCGCCTCCCGCAAGATCTCCAGGCCGGCCTCTGCCAGTGGATCGGCAATGAGAATTCGATACATCGTCGTGCCCCTCACTCCACGGGTGCGATGTCGTCGATGGTCTCGAAGAGTGCCTCGAGATCTCGTCCACGGACTTCGCCCATGTGTCCGATGCGAAAGGTCTCCGGTTTCCATTTGCCGTAGCCACCGCCGACCACTACTCCACGTTCGGCCAGGGCCGAGACCAGATCAGGGGGAGGCCAGCCGGCCGGCGGTCGCAGACAGCTGATCGTCGGGGAACGCGCCCCCTCTTGCGAAGCGTACTCGTAGCCACGGGCGCGGGCCCATTTCGCAGTCATCGCCTGGAGTCCGAGATGACGCTCCCAGCGCACCTCCATCCCCTCCTCCAGAATCACGTCCAATTGCCGATCGAGCCCATAGAGGACCGGCAGGGCCGGCGTGGTTACGGTGCCCGACTTGCGATGCTGATCCCGATAGCGAACGAGATCGGTGTAGAAGCCGCGGTGTCGAAGGGCCTCCGCCCGCTCGGCTGCTCGTTCCGAGAGACTGAAGAGCGTGAGACCCGGCGGAACCGCCAGGGCCTTCTGGGTGCTGGCCAGCACGATGTCCAGTCCCCAGTCGTCCACTTCGACCTGGGCGCCTCCCAGGGAGGAGACCGTATCGACCAGAACCAGGGCATCACTCTCTTCCCGGACCACCTGAGCGATCTCCTCGATCGGATTGAGAACGCCGGTAGAGGTCTCGCTGTGCACCGTGGTGACCGCCTCGTACCGATTGCGCCGCAGCGCCTGTCGAACCAGTTCCGGGTCGATGGCGCTTCCCCAGGGGACCTCCACCCGATCGGCCTCCCTGCCGACAGCTTTGCTGATCGCGTGCCAACGCTCCGAGAAGGCACCACAAGTCAGGTTCAGGACCCTGGTCTGAACCGTCGAGACGACTGCGCTTTCCATGACCAGGGTGGCGCTGCCGGTGGCGATCAGTACGTCGCCGCGGGTGCGAAAGACCGCTTGCAGGCGAGGAACGAGTGAGGCGTACAGCTTCTTGAAGCCCGGTGAGCGGTGCCCCATCATCGGTCCGGTCATCGCCTGCAGCACGTCGTTTCTCACCCAGGTCGGTCCCGGGAGAAAGAAATCAATCCGGTTCTGACTGTTCATTTCGGCTCAACTCGGGTTGTTGCAGAGTACGGACTTTCAGCCATGCCGCGTGGCGGCATTGTGGCACCGCCTCCAGAATGGGTCAACCTGTCGCGGAGTCTCGCTGCGAACGCGTCACGCACTGTCTCTTATACACATCTCCGAGCCCACGAGACCCGC
>JARFQS010000465.1 GCA_029287645.1 Thermoanaerobaculia bacterium
GTGTATAAGAGACAGGCTCGGGCTGGTCGAGTCGGATCCGCGCCGCCTCGGACAATGGATGGTAAGGGTCCTGGGCGAGTGCGCTCACATAGTGTTCGACCGCCGTCGTGGCCTTCCCTTCGAGCTCGGCCAATCGGCCTCTCCAGTAGGCGATTTCGGGAGTCTCGGTGCGTGTCGCCCGGGCCGCTTGCGTCAGCCACGCTCCGGCTCGACGGGTCTCACCTGATACCAGGTCCGAAGCCGCCAGGAACAGAGCGGCTCGGGCATGACCACGCCTCCAGCCGCTTCTCGTGCCGAGTTGTTGGAATCGGTCCAGTGCCGCTTCGATGTTTCCCTGCTGCCAGTGAATCCTGAGAGAAGACATGAGTGCCGCTGCGGACCACCGACCCGTTGGATCCGCGCTGAAGGCCTGGTCGAAGATCAGAACAGCGGCCCGACGGTCTCCCTCGAGCTCGTACGAGCGGGCTTGCTGGTAGAGGGCGCGGGCGGCATCACTCTGCGACTGCTCGGCCCCAGCCAGGCGGGCGAACTGCGAAGCGGCTGTCGGATAGTCGCGGAGCCAGAAGTGGCTGCGCGCCAGAGCGTACCTGGCTTCCTCCATGGTGATGTCGAAGACTTCGGTACCGGCAGACTCCAGAGCCCTCAGACCGTTCTCCAGAGGCTCGATGGCCGCCTCGAACTCTCGGTGATGGTAGAAGGCCATGCCTAGAAGCAGAGACTCGCGGTCGTCACCTGGGTGTGGAAGGACTCGCGAGAGAAGGTCGGCCGCTCCCCGCGCCGTCTCGTCGGACTGCTTCTCCTCCAGAAGCCGCACCAGGGTAGCCCGGCCGCGACGCTGTCTACCTTGTTGCAGATCGCATCTCGCGCGGGAGAGGTCCATGACCCGCAGCTCCGGGGCAGGCAATCGCCAGGCATCCATATCGGTCAAGAGGCGACAGTCCCCTCCAAGGGTCAGGGAGTCTGCCAGGTAGCGAACTGCCGGGGCGGTCAGGGCAGGTGGTGGTCGGTTGGCTAGGAGATTCGCCAGAAGGCCCGCAGCGACCTCGGGGTGCCCCATACGGTACTGATTGAGAGCGAGACGGTATCTGCCGTAGCTGGCGAGCTGAGGTGTCGACAGCATGGCGGCCACAAAGGCGGCAGGTGCATCCCCCTCCTGATGCAAGGCCTCCAGAAGGTGGCCTCTCAGGTAGTCCAGGCCCCAGCGCTGAGCCGCCGCGGGATCGGCGATCTCAGCCTCGTCGGTCCTGGTCAGGGCGTCCTCTCGGAGGCCTTGGAGCTGTAGGTCGACGAGGGCCGGTCGAGGATCCTGGGCCGAGACCGCGACGGCTGCGAGCAGGAGGGTCGAGATCATCCGGGCGGCCAGGAAAATGCTCGCCCGCCGAGCAGATGCACATGGACATGGAAGACCGACTGCCCAGCGCCGGCCAGGCAATTGGTGACGACTCGAAATCCCTCCTTGTCGAGACTCAGCTGCCGTGCGATCTCGATCGCGGCCAACTGCAGCTTGCCGAGCAGGAGTGTGTGCCCGGTGTCGGCATCGAGGAGAGTGGAGAGATGTTGTCTTGGAATGACGAGGACGTGCGTCGGGGCCTGGGGTTCGAGATCATGAAAGGCGATGACATCTTCGTCTTCATAGGCGATGTTCGCGGGCAGCTCGCCTGCAGCGATTCGGCAGAAGATACAGTCGGTCATGAGTAGCTCCTTTTCGGCCCTGGGCTTCACGGAGTTGTGGTCGCTCGGGTGGGCTCGGCGGCAAGCCTCTCCACCCTGGCGCCAAGCTGCTGCAATTTCAGTTCCATTCGCTCATAGCCGCGGTCGAGGTGATAGATGCGGCCGACGATGGTCTCCCCCGCGGCGGCGATTGCCGCTAGAACCAGGCAAGCGGAGGCCCTCAGATCGGTGGCCATCACCCTGGCTCCAGACAGTGCAGTGGGGCCATGAACGTGGGCGAACGTACCGTGGATATGAATGTCGGCACCCATCCGTGCGAGCTCGGGTACGTGCTGGAAGCGGTTCTCGAACACGGTCTCACAAATCGTGGCCTGCCCCGATGCCTGAGTCATGAGAGCCATGTACTGGGCCTGCAGGTCCGTCGGGAAGCCCGGGTGGGGCGCAGTGAGGATGTCTCTTGGCTTGAGCTCCGTAGGTCGGCTCAATCCCAGGCCGGAGTCCGAGATCGACAAATCGCATCCGCTTTCGGCCAGCTTTTCCAACAACGGCGCCAAATCGGCAGATGCTGCTCCTCGGATGAAGATCTCGCCGCCGGTCATGGCGGCGCCGATCAGGTAGGTACCTATTTCGATGCGGTCGGGAATCACCCGGTGGGTGGCTGCGTTCAGACTTTCGACCCCTTCGATCTCGATCCTCTCCGTACCCGCACCCTGAATTCGAGCCCCCATCTTTCCGAGCAGGGTCGCCAACTCTCGAATCTCGGGTTCCCTGGCACAGTTGTCGAGTACCGTGGTGCCTTTGGCTAGACAGGCCGCCATCAACAGGTTCTCGGTGCCGGTGACGGTCGGGACATGGAAGCGGAACGATCCTCCAGTCAGTCGGCGAGCTCTGGCCGAGACGTATCCATGCTCCAGCTCCACCTCGGCTCCGAGAGCCTCGAGCCCGGCCAGGTGTTGGTCGATCGGTCGCACACCGATGGCGCAGCCCCCAGGCAAGGAGACTCGAGCATGGCCTAGCCGGGCCAGCAGAGGGCCGAGGACGAGAATGCTCGCCCGCATGGTCTTCACCAGTTCGTAGGGGGCGTCATCGGAACGAGCCTGGTTGCCGGCTCGAAGGCGTAGGGATGGGCCGTCCTCTTCGCTGTCTACTCCCAGGTGGCCCAGTAGCTGCCGCATGGTCCGGATATCGCGCACGGCGGGAAGACCGGAAAGCTCGAGTGGGCCCTCCGCGAGGAGGCTGGCCGCCAAGGCTGGAAGAGCGGCGTTCTTGGCACCACTCGCGGTCACCTCGCCATGGAGACGAGTCGGTCCTAGGATGCGAAAACACTCCACGATCGGACTCCCTGGGCCCCTATTCTCTATCACTCACGACAGAGAGGATACAGCGACGGAGATCACCGGCCCATTGTGGCTCAGCGGCGGGTGAGTCGGGCGATGCGATCGATGCCCGCCAGGTCGGCGTGCATTTCTTCGAGAGAGAAGGCGGACACCTCGGCCAACTGGGCGATCGCGTCGGACTGACCGGCACCGACCTCGAGGAGAAGGGGTGTGCCACTCTGAAGGGCGGAGAGAGTCTGCAGGAGCCTCCTCAGGAGTGAGTCGCCGGTAGGTCCCGCGAAGAGTGCGGTCCCGGGCTCGAACTCTAGGATCTCCGACGACAGCGTAGAGGCCTCCTCGAGACCTATGTACGGTGGATTGCTGACGACCAGTCGGAAGTTCTGCAGCGACACGGCGGATGCGAGATCGGTGGCCACCAGCTCCAGTCTCTGCTCGACACCGTGCCGCCTGGCGTTGCTCTCGGCTACACGAAGCGCTGCGAACGAGATGTCGGTAGCGACGGCGCGACAGTCGGTTGTCTCGGCGAGGAGGGTTACTGCCAGACATCCGGACCCGGTGCCGATGTCCAGGACTCGAGCGTCAGCCGGCAGCCCGAGTCGGAGCGCAATCTCGACGAGGTGCTCTGTCTCGGGTCGTGGGATGAGAACCCGTCTGTCGACGAAGAAGTCCCTTCCGAAGAACTCCTTCTCGCCCAGGATGTAGGCAACGGGCTCACCCGCCAGGCGTCGGTCGATCCTCGCCTCGAACTCGGCCAGCAGATCGCTGGCGATCTCTTCGGTGCCGCGAGCCAGGACCTGAGCCTCGGACCAATCGAGGGTTCTGGCTAAGAGTAGATTGGCGTCGCGCAGGGCGGGCTCGAAGTCTGCGTCCGCGAGACGCGTCCGAGCCGAGAGGAGAGCCTTCTCGACGTTCAACCCTGCGCCTGTTCGGCGGTCTGTTTCATCAGCTCCGCCTGGAAATGAGCCGAGAGCGGCTCGATGAGACTGTCGAGCTCACCCTCGAGGATGAGGGGCAGCTTGTGCACGGTCAGTCCGATGCGGTGGTCGGTGACCCGGTTCTGTGGGAAATTGTAGGTCCGGATCTTCTCGGACCGATCCCCACTACCCACCATCTTGCGCCGCTCGGAACTGGCTTCCGACTCGGCCTTCTCGCGCTCGACCTCCAGCAGTCTCGACTTGAGGACTCGCATGGCCTTGGCCCGGTTCTTGATCTGGCTCCGTTCGTCCTGACAGCTGACCACGATACCGGTGGGCAGATGCGTGATCCGCACCGCCGAGTAGGTGGTGTTGACTCCCTGACCTCCGGGCCCCGAAGAGCAGAAGCGATCGATCCTGAGGTCCTTTTCTTCGACAGCAACCTCGACGTCCTCGGCCTCCGGCAGTACAGCCACGGTCACGGCCGAGGTGTGGATGCGACCCGAAGCTTCGGTCTCGGGAACCCGCTGCACGCGATGAACTCCCGCCTCGTGCTTGAGGCGGCTATAGGCTCCCTTGCCCTCGATGATCGCCGAGACCTCTTTGACGCCCTTGATGCCCGACTCGGAGAGGTCGATGATCTCGACACGCCAGCGCTGTTGCTCAGCGTACCGACTGTACATACGGAAGAGCTCTCCCGCGAAGAGAGTGGCCTCATCGCCACCCGTACCGGCGCGAATCTCCAGGACCACGTTCCGTGCGTCGTTCGGGTCCTTCGGCGTGAGCTCGAACCGGAGCTTCTCCTCGAGCTCCTGAAGCTCCTGATCGAGGCGGCTCTTCTCCTCCTGGGCCATCTCGTAGAGCTCCTCATCCTTGCTGAGCGTACCGAGCATCTCCTCGGTCTGCCGGAGCTCCTCCTCGATGGACTTGTAGCGTTGAAACAGATCGACCACAGGCGAGATCTCGGCCAGCTTCTTGCTGGTCTCGCGAAACGCCTCCTGATCGGCGTGGATCTCCGGATCGGCCAGGCGGGCCGTCAGATCTTCGTGTGTCTTTTCTAGCTCTTGCAGTTGCTCCAGCATGACGCTTCAAGCCTCTCCTCTTTCCCCAGGCGCACTCGAGCACCCGGATACGACAGAAAGAATGGAATCTGGAGAGGCTACCGCTCGCCGTAGCGCTGCTTGAAACGCTCGACACGACCGGCGGTGTCCACGAACTTCTGCTTGCCCGTGAAGAACGGGTGGCAGGCGTTGCAGATCTCCAACCGCAGGTCCTCTTTCGTCGAGTAGGTCTCGAACGTATTGCCGCAGGCGCAAACGGCCGTCACCAAGTGCAACTGGGGATGAATGTCCTTCTTCATGATGTCGACCTCGTTTTACTGGCTTCTCGAGAGCGCTTGAGACACAATAGTGCGCGTCGGCGAAGCCGAGAAGCGGGAAGGATACTGAATCTCGCTTCAAAGAACAACCTACCGATCCCTTCTTATTCCTGACAGAAGCAACGTTCTGGGTGCGTCGAGCGTCCAAGTGGGTAGGGGATGGAGCTGTGGACTCGAGAAGAAACCTGCAAATCGAAGCTACGTATAGAGATGCGAGTGGAGTCAGCTGTTGCTCACCGCACGTGAGATAGGTCGGTATATGCGGGTTCTGATGGGCGCCTGCCTCTTGGTGTTGGCGGTTGCGCCCCTGTTGGCCGAGGAGCCTCCGCGCCCTCGGGCCGAGTACTCGATCCCCCGAACGGACTCGCCGATCACCATCGATGCCAGGCTCGACGAGCCGGCTTGGCAG
>JARFQS010000517.1 GCA_029287645.1 Thermoanaerobaculia bacterium
GCTACGTCCACGCCGCGGCCCTCGTGGTGGTCTCTCTTCTGCTCGCCAAGATCGTCGACCTGGTCGTGACCCGCGTCGTGGCGAGATGGACCAGAAAGTCGCGAACCGATATCGACGACCGGCTGGTTCAGAATCTGCACAAGCCGCTGTTCCTGAGCGTTCTCCTGTTCGGGCTCTCCCTGGCCTTGGAGCAGATTCCCTTGCGGGAGGGCGTCACCGTTTTTCTGACGCGGACCCTGAAGACCCTCGTGCTCCTTGCCTGGGCTGGCTTCGCATTCAAAGGCTCGACGATACTGCTGGACCTGCTCAGCCACATGGAGCAGCGATTCGCCGTCGTCCAAACCAGAACCGTCCCCCTGTTCAGCAACGTCACCAAAATCGTAGTGGCGGGAGGTACGGTCTATTTCTTGTTCCTGATCTGGGGTGTGGATGTCGGCGCCTGGCTCGCCGGTGCCGGCATCGTGGGCATCGCCGTCGGCTTTGCCGCCAAGGACACGCTGGCCAACCTGTTCTCAGGGGTCTTCATCGTCGCCGATGCTCCCTACAAGGTCGGCGATTTCATCGTGCTCGACACGGGCGAACGAGGGCGCGTCTCACAAATCGGTCTCCGCAGCACCCGGCTTCTGACCAGGGACGACATCGAGATCACGGTGCCCAACGCCGTCATCGCCAACGCCAAGATCACCAACGAGAGTGGTGGGCCGTCCGAGAAGGAGAGGGTCAGGGTGCCGGTGTCGGTCGCCTACGGGAGCGACGTCGATCGCGTTCGCGAGATCCTCATGGACATCGCCAGGTCGCACGACTCGATCGACGAACACCCGGAACCGCGGGTGCGCTTCCGTTCTTTCGACGACTCCGGTCTGGGCGTCGAGCTGCTGGGTTGGATTCACGAGCCGGTTCTCAGGGGACGCGTCATCGACACCCTGATCACCGAGATCTACAAGCGCTTCGGTGCCGAAGGCATAGAGATTCCCTATCCCAAGAGGGATGTCTATCTGCATGCGAAGCCAGAATCGGACACTTGAGCCCGGCCCCAATCCAGATTGGGACCCGACTTGTTCCCAGGCGAAGATCCATATCGGTGATTCGAGGGAGGAACTTCTGATGTCGAAGCGACTGGTTCGACTGAGTGAGTACAAGGAGTACCCGATCGAAGAGATGCGCCGGAGAACGGCCAGGCTCCTGACCGAAATGCGTCGGCGCAGGTCCGTGCGCCATTTCTCCTCCCGGTCCGTGCCCCGCGACGTAGTCGAGAGCTGCATTCGTATCGCCATGACCGCACCCAGCGGTGCGAACCGTCAACCCTGGCACTTCGCTCTGGTAGGTGATCAGAACCTCAAGCAGCGGATTCGGGTGGCCGCAGAGGAGGAGGAGCGGTCTTTCTACGAGGGCCGAGCACCCGCTGAATGGCTGGAAGCCCTCGCCCCTCTGGGTACCGATGCCCACAAGCCCTTCCTCGAAATCGCACCCTATCTGATCGTCATTTTCGCTCAACTCCACGGCGTCGGAGACGATGGCAGCAAGGTGAAGCACTACTACGTCAACGAATCCGTCGGTATCGCCACGGGAATGCTGATCACAGCCCTTCACCACGCGGGCCTCGCCAGCCTGACCCACACACCCGCTCCCATGCGCTTTCTGAACGAGATTCTGGGCCGACCGCCTTACGAAAAGCCCTACCTGATTCTGGTCGTCGGATACCCAGAATCCGACGCACAGGTGCCCGACATCTCGAAAAAGAGCTTCGACCAGGCCTGCGAGGTCCTGGACCCCGAGATCGGGTGACCGACAGAGTCCAGTAAATCCTTGAGTTTTTGGACGCATATCGTGCTAGAATCTCGCCATCTCGAAGGAACAGGGATGCGCCTGAAGAGGATTCTCGAATTCACGGAACGGCAGGATCCCGACTCGAGGGTCGAAGGGCCCTCTTGAATTAGAGAGGTCGATAGACCAAAACAGCAGTCACTCGTACACCGTCGACACCAACCATGTCGGCACATCTTTGACCTGGGGGGAAAAAGGGTCCGATGAGACCTCTTCCCGATCAAGAAACCTGAGGAGTGGAAATGAACAAGACGGAAATGGCTGAAAAGCTCGCCAAGAAGTGTGACCTGTCCCAGGCGAAGGCGCTGGAGATTGTCTCCACGATCTTCGACACCAAGGCTGGCACCGGAATCATCGCCGTCGAGCTGGATGCGGGCGGCAAGGTCCAGATTCCAGGCTTCGGCACCTTCGGCACGAAGTACCGAGCTGCCCGGCAGGGTCGCAATCCTGCCACCGGCGCGACGATCATGATCGCCGCCAAGAAGTACCCCTTCTTCAAGCCTGGCAAGGGCCTGAAGGACCGGGTCGCCGAGTAAGAGGTCCCTTACCAGGCCTCATCGGCTATTCCGAGTGAATCGACACCCCCGTCGCGGAGCCGAAGGCTCCGTGGCGGGGGTTTTGTCTTTCAGGGCCACCGCACCGGCTCGAGGACCCAGGGTGACCGCAGGATCGGGGGCGGCCCCTCAGCCGAAAACAAGGTCCAGGAATCCGGGCAGCAGCGTCTCGGTGTGGGGGCTCTCGCGGAAGTTCTCGGCAGCGATCCGCTGCTCTTCGGGCGAGAGAAGCTCCGCGTAGCCTTCGAGATACCGGAAGAAGCGCTCGAGATTCGTCTCGAGATCGAGCTCGGGGTGAAACTGGGTCGCCCAGATGGGGTGTCCCGGCACTCGAAGAGCCTGATAAGGGTTGAGCTCGCTGCTGGCGAGGTTGATGACGCCTGCGGGTAACCGCGAGGCTCGATCCTTACGCCCCATCTGGGCGTCGAAAGCCGCCGGCAGTCGTCCCATCAGCGGATCCTCGCGGCCAGCCTCCGTAGCCTCCAGACGATAGGTCCCCACCTCCATGCTCTCGGGGTCGTAGGTCACCTCTCCACCC
>JARFQS010000572.1 GCA_029287645.1 Thermoanaerobaculia bacterium
GAAGACCTGCGTGGCTTTCGTCGGAATCGTGGAGTTGCGCTCGATCAGCTTCGTGAAAAGGCCACCGCGTGTCTCCACGCCGATCGACAGGGGCGTGACGTCCAATAGGACGATGTCCTTGATGTCGCCGCGCAGAATGCCGCCCTGGATCGCGGCACCGATGGCCACAACCTCGTCCGGGTTGATCTCCCGGTTCGGCGGTCGCCCGTAAATCCGCTCCACGGCCTGAATCACTTTCGGAGTGCGCGTCTGTCCTCCGACCAGCAGCACCTCGTCGATCTGATCGGGCCGTATGGCAGCGGCCTCCAAAGCCTCGAGGAAGGGACCCTCCGTGCGCTGCACCAGATCGTCGACCATCTCTTCGAAAGTCGAGCGCTTGAGGGTCCTGACCAGGTGCTTGGGTCCGCTCTCGTCGGCCGAGATGAAGGGTAGGTTGATGGGAACTTCCTCCGAAGCCGAAAGCTCACACTTGGCTCGCTCTGCGGCCTCCTTCAACCTCTGCAGGGCCATCCGGTCGGCTCTCAGATCGATGCCCGTCTCGGTCTGAAACTCCTGGATCAGCCAGTCCATGACTCGCTGATCGAAGTCCTCGCCACCCAGATAGGTATCGCCCGAGGTGGCCTTGACCTCGAAGACACCGTGCGACAACTCGAGAATGGAAATGTCGAAAGTGCCCCCGCCGAGGTCGTACACGGCGATGGTCTTGCCGCCCGGATCCCTGTCCACTCCGTAGGCGAGGGCAGCCGCCGTGGGCTCGTTGATGATTCGCAGGACCTCGAGTCCGGCGATTCGCCCAGCGTCACGAGTCGCCTGCCGCTGGGAATCGTTGAAGTAAGCCGGAACCGTGATGATGGCCTCGTTGATCTCCTCGCCGAGAGCCTCCTCGGCAAAGGCCTTGATCTCCCTGAGAAGGAAAGCCGAGATCTCCTCGGGGCTATGCTGCTTCTCGCGCGCTTCGATAGCGACGTCACCGTTGGTTGCCTCGACCAGCGGAAAGGGCAGGACATCTCTGGCCCGCTCGATTTCCGGGTCACTGAACTTGCGCCCTATCAGTCGCTTGACGGAGAAGACCGTGTTGCGCGGATTGATGATGGCCTGACGCTTGGCGATCTGGCCGACGAGTCGCTCACCGTCCTCCGTGAACGCCACAATCGAAGCGGTCGTCCGGCTACCCTCGCGATTGCTGATCACCCGAGGCGAAGCTACATCGACGACTGCCACGCAGCTGTTCGTCGTTCCGAGATCGATACCGAGAATCTTGCTCACGTCATACCTTCCCAGCCATTGCCAGCCTGCTCCGCCATCCCCTCACCGTCATCCCTCTTTTCCATTGGAGTCTGACTCCCCTACCGGGACTGGCATCGCCACCTTGACGACGGATGGCCGCAAAAGGCGTCCATGCAGTGTGTAGCCGGACTGGAGCTCCAGACTGACGGTCGGGTCCTTGACGGAGGGATCCTCATGGCGTGACACCGCTTCGTGGAACTGAGGATCGAAAAGCTCTCCCAGCGCCGGCACCCGCTCCACTCCCGAGCTGCTCATGATGTCCTTGATCTGGCGCAGAATGAGGTTCACCCCGACCTTGAGATCCTGTTCGGAGCCCTCGGCAGACAGCGCTCGCTCCAGATTGTCGATCACGGGAAGCAGCTGGCGAAATACCTCGGAAGTGGCGAAGCGACGGTCCTCGTCTCTCTCCTTCTCCGCCCGCTTGCGAAAGTTGTCGAAGTCGGCGAGCGTTCTCGCCGAGCGGTCTCGGAGATCCGCGACCTCCGCCCGCAGCTGGTTGACCTCCGGCCCGCCAACCGGGCTGTCGAAATCCGATTCCTCGGCCTGCTCTGCCTCCGGCACCAGCTCGATCCCCTTCTCTGCCCCTTCCTTCACTGCTTGCTTCTCTGTCGGCCCTTCGGCAGCGGCGCTTTCGACCGCGTTCAGGGCTTCCCGCATCGCTGCTTCGATGTCACCCAGCTCTTCAGGCTCGATTTCGAACTCGCCGGATTCCATCTCATCGATGTCGCGTGGGCTGTCGCCGTTACTCATGCCTGTTGACTACTCCTCTGTTTCGTCGTCCGTCGACGCTTGCAGCGCCTGGCCGAGCGTTGCTCCAAGGTAGCTCACCAAGGGCACGACCTTCTGATAGTCCATTCTGGATGGGCCGAAGATTCCAAGGCTCCCCAGAGCGTGCTCTTTGGAGCCATAGGTAGTTGCCACCAGGCTGAAGTCCAGGTCCGACGTCAAGTCGCTGTCTTCGCCGATGATGACCCGGACCCCCTCGCCACCAATCAGCTGATTGAGCATTCGCACCAGGTCGGCTTTGTCGGTAAAGGTCTCGATCAATCTGCGAACTCTGGGAATGTCGGACAGCTCGGGCTGCCCCAGCACGACCTCCGTCCCCTCCACCAACAATCCAGGGCCATCGTCTGCACCCAGAGCCTGCTGTGCCAGATCCACGGCATCGGCCAGCACCTCGTCCAACTCGGCCCTCTCCTGCGCCATCAATCCGAGCAGCTTGTCCCGGATCTGTCTCAGGGTCAGTCCGCTGCAATTCTCCGTCAGGTAGTTGGAGATCCTCACGAGCTCTTCCCTGGACATCTCGTGGAGAGTCTCGATCACCCTGTTCTCCACCAGACCGCCGACCGACACCATCACACACAGTGCCCGCCGACCGGAAAGCTTGATGAAATTGATCGCCTTGAGCACGGTCTCGCCGACCGGAGGCGTCACCACGAGCCCGATCTGGTTGGACAACTGCGTCAGGAGGTGGGTCACGACCTCCATCAGCTTCTCGACATCCGAGAGGACCGACTGCAGCTCGCCCTCGATCAGACGGCGATTGGGCTCCGAGATGCTTTTGCTGGGCATCAGCGAGTCGATGTAGAAGTGGTACCCCGAGGCCGTTGGCACGCGGCCCGCCGATTTGTACGGCTGCGCCAGGAAGCCCTGATCCTCGAGGTCGGCCATCACATTTCGAATGCTCGCCGAGGATAGGCCATGGCGCTCGAGCTTGGCCACCGCGCGCGAGCTGACCGGCTCACCGCTGGAGATGAACGTGTGAATCACGTCCCGCAGGATCTCGCTGTCGCGGTCGGCGGGAGATGCTCTTCGGCTGTGGGCTACCATTTCGCGTTGACCAGAATCGCTAACCAGGGTTGCTCGTCGGCGTTGCGTGCCGGAAAACTAGCCATGTCCCAGGGCTCTGTCAAGCCAGCGGGCTGAGAGCCGGACTATCGAACTCGAGGCGGCAGCTTCAGCATGAGCCCCATCCGTGTAAAGAATCGACGATTCCCCTCGAGAGGGCCTTGCCCGGGCCACTGCCCAAGGCTATTGTAGCGCAGCGATGTCAACACCGAAGTCACTCGTTCCACTACGGTTCTCGGTGGTCGGACCGGGCCGTGTGGGTAGCAGTATGGCCCACTGGCTGACAGCTCGGGGTGCCGAATTGATCGCAGTGGCGGGCCGCAATCCACAACACAGGGACCGCCTCGCTCGGCGACTCGGCGCTCCGGCTCTCGATGTGGATCGGCTCGAGACCGACAACCAGGACTTGTTGCTACTGGCTGTCTCGGATCCGGCGCTCGGCTCAATGGCGACGCGGCTGGCTGGGCGGCCCCAGGCGAGAACAGTCCTGCAC
>JARFQS010000040.1 GCA_029287645.1 Thermoanaerobaculia bacterium
GCCGAGGAGCAGGAAGTCGAGGCTGCCGAAACGAGCACGGAGCCGGAACCTGTGGCTGAAGAGCCGGCCGAGGCGGATGCCGAAGAGTCGACGCCCGAGGAGCCGACCAAGGAGAAGGTAGACTAGTTTGCGATCGAGCCAGGAGTTGAACGAAAGCGAGACGTGCCAGTGAGGGGCGGAATGACCAAAGCGGAGTTGGTGGAGCAGGTTGCAGAGACGACACAACTCACCAAGAAGCACGCCGAGCTCATCGTGAACACGGTATTCGAGAGCATCGTCGAATCGCTCAAGGAGGGTGAGAAGATCGAGCTGCGAGGATTCGGTAGCTTCCGGATCCGGCAGAGGGGCCCTCGAATTGGTCGCAATCCGAAGACCGGGGATCGTGTCGAGGTCCCTCCGAAGCGGATTCCCTACTTCAAGCCGGGAAAAGAGCTGAAGGAACTCCTGAATAGCGACTCCTGAACCAGGTGATTGGCAGGGCCATGCAGACGCTGCTAACCCCGTGGAGGTTTGCGTACATTACTGAGACTTCGGTGGTACCCGATGCCTGTTTCCTCTGTGCTGGCGCCGCGCAGCCCGAGGACCCGCAGCGCCTCGTCGTGGCGATGACTGAGCATCACCTGGTCATGCTCAATCGCTACCCCTATACGAACGGACATCTGATGGTCGCTCCGATTCGGCATCTGGGTAATCCCGAAGGCTCGGGGCCCGAGGCGGTAGCGGAGTTCTGGCCCCTCGTTCTGAAATGTCAGAGGGTGCTGGTGCAGGCCTATGGCCCGGATGGATTCAACATGGGACTCAATCTTGGAGAAGCTGGAGGCGCCGGTGTGCCGGAACACTTTCACTTCCATGTCGTGCCGCGATGGAGTGGCGACACGAACTTCATGAGTGTCGTAGCCGAGACGCGCTTGCTACCGGAAGAGCCAATCAGGATCCGAGAGCGGTTGCTGCCGCTCTTCGAAGAAGAGGAGAGTTGATTGACGGACAGCGAATCAGCTGCCAACTCCTCGGCCCCGAGTGAAGCCGATCTCTCGAAGGTGGTTGGCGCCATGTTCGCGGCCTGGCTGGTGCCTGGAGCCGGGCACTTCATGCTGGGGAAGCGAAGCAGGGGGGTGTCCTTCTTTCTACTGGTCTTGGCAGCCGTCCTCACGGGCTTTCTGTTGCATGGGAACCTCTATCGGGTTCTTCCGGACCAGCCTTTGACCATCCTGGCGACGCTCGGATCGATGGGCATGGGCGCTCCGTACTTCTTCCTGCGGTTCTATCTCGGATATCAGGGCGACTTGACCTCGGTGGGCTATGAGTATGGAACAGCATTCCTGCTCACCGCGGGTTTGATGAATCTACTGCTCGTGATGGATGCCTGGGATATCGCCCGCGGCAGGAAGGAATAGGGAGCGAAGAGTCATGCCGGTCAGTCACTTCTTCCTGATGACACTCTACGCGCTGATCGTGAGCTTGTTCTTCGCGATCTTGTGGCGCCGTGATCGGCGAGATCAAGTCCGACTGCTGCTGCAGATGTTCCTGGGCTTGGTAGGGGGAGCGCTACTTCTCGCCTGGCTCATGTACCCGTTTCCCTCTGGGCCGCCTGTACCGATACCTTGAGCTGGAGCCCGGTCTCGCCGGGGGAAAGATCGTAGCGTCCATGGATTTCCGATCCCTCTTGATGGTCGCCGGTGAGGCCTCCGGTGATCTTCACTCCGCCCGTCTCTTGACCGAGATGCGCGGACTCGACCCCGAGATTGAAGCCTTCGGGATGGGGGGCCGAGAGCTGAGGGAGGCAGGGCTCGAGATTCTCGCCGACAGCGAGGAGATCTCAGTGGTCGGGATCAGCGAGGCCCTGAAGGTACTTCCCCGGGCCCGCGAGATCTTCCGAGAACTGGTTTCAGCGGTGGGAGAACGAGACTCTGCCGCCGCCGTACTGGTGGATTCGCCGGACTTCAACCTTCGCTTGGCGAAGGCCTTGAGGGGGCAGGGTAGGAAGATCGTCTACTACATCAGCCCTCAGGTTTGGGCTTGGCGCAAGGGGCGCTTGCGCTTGATCTCGAAAGTCGTCGACCGAATGCTCGTGGTCTTGCCTTTCGAGGTCGACTTCTATCGCAGGCACGGTGTCGATGCCATCTATGTCGGGCACCCTCTGGTGGATGAGGTTCCCAGGTTGGAGCATGTCTGGGACCGTGCGGCGGATCCAGCTGGTCCATTCACCATCGCCTTGCTGCCGGGCTCCCGCAAGAGCGAGGTGGAGTCCATCCTGCCGACTCTTCTGGAAGCCGCTCGACTGCTGGGCAGACATGTAGAGATCCGACTGAGGCTGATCCAGGCGAGCAGCCTGGAGAGGGGCTTTCTCGAGAACTTCGTCGAGGCCAGCGGATTGGAGGTGGAGTACGTCGAAGAAGGGAGATTCTCCGCCTTGGCGGAGTCGCATCTGGCCCTGTGCGCCTCGGGAACCGCGACCCTCGAAGTGGGCCTCACCGGAACGCCGATGATCGTGGTCTATCGCGTCCGCCTCTGGACGTATCTCTTGGGAAGGATGCTGGTTCGGCTCCCCAACGTAAGCCTGGTGAACCTGGTACTGGAGAAGCGAGTCGTCGAAGAGATGATCCAGGGCAGAGCCAAGCCTGATGCCATTTGTGACGAAGCCGTACGCCTCCTGACCAATCAGGATAGGATTCGGCGAATGAGATCCTCCCTGGAGGAGTTGTGGGTTCGACTCGGCGAGTCGGGTGCGAGTCGCCGTGCCGCGACGGAGATTGTCCGATACCTCCAGGAAACGTCAGGGAGGACGGCTCGCAAGGACTCGCAGGTTTGAAACTCGCCGCTTTCCTCCTACGCTACTTTCGGCACTACGTCGGCTGGGCGATGGTCGCGGCAGTGGCCGCGCTCTTGTATGGCATTCTGACGGCCGGAATCGTGGCGCTGATCGAGCCCATCTTCGGGGAAGTGCTGCTGGCGGGGGAACACTCGCCGGTAGGTCTGACGGTCGGCGAGATCGAACCGCAACAGGGTGACGCGGGGACCGAACAGGTTGGCGATATGGCTTCCAGGATGAAGCGATTCGCGGCCCATTTTCAGCTCAAGGATCGGCTGGACGATGGGTACGAGAGCTTGAAGAAGCGATTCGGTATCAATGAGACGAATGTCGTCTACTTCTTGCCTCTTCTGGTGGTCGGTATCTTCCTTTCGCGGAGTCTGGCGAACTTCGTCAGTGGTTACTCGTTTCAGCGCATCGGTTTGGGGATGACGAATGATCTCCGGAATGACCTCTACAGGAGGGTCTTGACGCAGTCGAGCCGATTTCACGCCGCTCATCCCTCCGGCGAGCTGATCAGCCGTGTCGTCAACGATGTGGGAGTCATGCAGAGCGCGGTGTCCTACCAGGTCGTGGACCTGGTGCAACAGACGCTGACCCTGCTGTTCCTTGTCGCCCTGCTTCTGTCGACCCACTTCCAACTCGCCATCACCTGCCTTGTGGTAACGCCGATCTTCCTGTTCCCGATCGTCAGGTTCGGGTCTGGCATGCGCAAGAGCAGCCACCGTAGTCAGGAGAGGATGGCAGACCTGGCCAATCTGGTGGGCGAGGGAGTGAGGGGCCACAGGGTGGTGAAGGCCTTCGGAATGGAAGGCTTCGAGATCGAGAAATTCCGGCAGGCCACGAAGCGGCACCTGCGAGTCAATCTGTGGGCCCAGATGCTGTCGACGCTGTCGAGCCCTGTTGTCGAGTCCCTCGGGGTGATCGGCGTTGCCGTGTTGTTGGTTTACGCCGGCCTCCAGATCCGAGCAGGAGCGCTCTCAGCACCCCTGTTCGTGGCGTTCCTGATCAATCTCTTCTGGATGTACGAGCCAATCCGCAAGTTGAACAAGGTCAATCTCGTTCTGCAGCAGGCGCTGGCTGCAGCACATCGAGTTCAGGATGTGATTCAGGTACCGAACGAGATCCGAGAGGCACCCGACGCGGGTACGCTGGAAACTGTAGAGG
>JARFQS010000119.1 GCA_029287645.1 Thermoanaerobaculia bacterium
AGGCGAACGCCCCTGGCCCGAGAGGCGCTCTACACCAGCAGTGCGATCGAGAGCGGAGTCGTCGGCATGGGCTACCAGCTGCTGGACGCCTACGTCTACGGGAACTACGACGTCGCCAACCGCCCAGTGGAGATCCGCGTCGGCAACCAGGTGTTGAGCTGGGGCGAGAGCCTCTTCTACCAGAGCGGTGTCAGCGCCATCAACACCGTCGACCTGAACCGCTTGCGCGCTCCGGGCTCCCAGATCAAGGAATCCTTTCTTCCGGCCCCCATCGTGCGCGTCTCGGCCGAGCTCTTCCAGAACTTCAACATCGAGGGATTCTATCAGCTGGACTGGAACTACACCCAGCTCGATCCGGTCGGCAGCTACTTCTCGTCGAGCGACATCCTGGGCAAGGGCTCAGAGGGATTGATGTCCCTCTACGATCCGGGAATCGAGGACGGAAACTTCATCCATGTCGCAAATAAGTTGGCTCAAGAGCCGGAGCCGACCTGGGTCGACAAGGAGGTCATGCAGGCTGCTCTGGTGACGGATGACCTGCCACCCGAGGCTCTCGTCGAATCTCCGCACTACCAATTCGTAGACTCGGACGGTCAGGTGGTGAAGGCCAGGCCGGGCGACTTCCCTCGTAGCGCGGAGGAGATGGCGGCGAGCCAGTACAACGCGGTGGCCCCCTTCAGGTACGAGCTCTTCCCGACCGGTGACGACGTGCAGCAGGACGGCACCATCCTCGTCCTCAACAATGCTCTGGGCATCTTTCCCACGGCCCTCACCAGGGTGGGTCAGCTGCCTACGTTCACGACTCCCCGGCTCTCGGACGAACGGGCAGGCAGTCAGGGCCAGTGGGGCATGGCGCTCCGCTACTTCGCCGATGCCATCCGCACCGAGTTCGGGGCCTACTACATCCGGATCCACGACAAGGTGCCCTCCGTCGGCTACATCGTCGAACCCGCCGACCTCGTCATCGGCACCTACATCAATGCGGCGGAGTGGGGTCCTTTCGCCGACGCGACCGCTGCTGACGTGGGGGGATTTGGCTGGCGCCTGGTGGACTCGAGAACCGTATCGGCGGCGGTCCCCGTCGGCTACTTCGCGGAGTATCCCGAGGGCATCAACATCTTCGGGCTGAGCGCCGCCACCGAGCTCTTCGGCGTCGCCTGGGGCGCGGAGGTCTCCTACGAGACTCGGAGACCCGTGCCGATCGACGGAGAGCTCCTCCTCAGGAATCTGATCCTGGAAGTGACCGAGACGGGCAAGACGACCAAGCGATCGGGCTTCATTCGGGAGGAGCGCTGGCAGGCCCAACTGAACGCGATCGCCACCATCGGGCCGGGGGACCCCTACGTCGGCGCGCTCGTCCGCGCGCTCCGGATCAGCAGCATCGCCGCGACCCTGGAGGTGGCGCTGGTGAAGTTCCCGAGCCTCGACCCCGACGTCTTCTACCAGCCCACCAACAGCGGGGGCCAGGTGGACGACCTGAGCTGGGGCTATCAGATGCTGTTCCAGGGCTACTATGACAACCCCTTCGGGGTCCCCGTTACGTTGACGCCGAGGATCGGCTTCGCCCACGACGTGTACGGCAACACGCCCGGCTTCTATCCCTTCATCGAGGCCCGAAAGTCGTTTTCGGCTGGAGTCAACGTGGATTACCTGGGCGTCTGGCAGTTCGACCTCTCCTACACGAACTCGTTCGGAGCGGGCGCCGCCAACATGGAAAACGACCGGGACTTCGTCTCGGCGAGCGTGACGTACAGCTTCTGAGAGCCTGGCGGCGACGCTCGTGAGGCCAGGGGAACCGCCAATCTCAGCACCGGATGCAGCAGGAGGAAGAGCAATGGCCAGATGGACTGCTACCGCGCTCGCGGTCGCACTGGCGCTTGCGGCGACGACCGCTCATGCAGCCGCCACTGAGGAGCAGATCGCGAAGCTCGGGGGACCGGAGCTCACACCCGTAGGCGCGGAGCGGGCCGGCAATGCCGAGGGCACCATCCCCGAGTGGACGGGTGGCGTCACCGAGCCGCCGGCAGGCTGGCAGCCGGGGATGAAGCGGACCGGCATCTTCGAGGACGACGAGATCCTCTTCACCATCGACGCCAGCAACGTCGACCAGCACGCCGACAAGCTGACCCCGGGGCAGATCGCGCTCGTCAAGAGCTACGACGGCTACAAGATGAACGTCTACCCGACGCGGCGGAGCTGCGGCATGCCGGAGGAAGACTACGAGAACATCAAGCGCAATGCGCGCGAGGCCTCGGTCGACGACCAGTGCTTCGTCACCGGCGGCACCTGGACCGTTCTCTTCCCACTTCCCGAGAATGGCTGCCAGATCCTCCAGAACGGCAGGGTCTCGATCTACGGCGCCCTGACCGGCTACGACAGGATGGAGGCGACCCTGATTCCGACCAAGAGCGGCTCCTTCGTGCCGGTCCGAAGGAGGCAGGTCCTCTACTTCCGGACCCACGATCCGAAGTTCCCCACCTTCGAATCCCTCGAGGGCGTCTGGACCAAGTCGCTCTCCCACGGCAAGTCACCGCCCAAGCAGGCCGGCGAGATCACCCTGGTACACCAGCTCAACGACGGTCACATCAAGGCCTGGACCTACA
>JARFQS010000130.1 GCA_029287645.1 Thermoanaerobaculia bacterium
CAGTGGCCTTCGAACAGAGCGCCATCATCGATGTGGAAGGATTCCGTTTCGATATCGGCGAAGATCTTCGAGCCTCTCGAGATCTCGACGCGCTTCCTCGCCTTCACCTTGCCCCGCAGAGTGCCGAAGACATAGAGATTCATGACCTCGACCTCGCCGTCCACTTCACCATCCTTCCCCACCACGAGATCCCCTCTGGAGACGATCCTCCCGACCAGGCGACCATCGACCCGAAAATTGTCCTTGAAATGAAGGTCTCCGCGAATCGAGCTGCCGGCATCGAGAAATCCGTTGAGCTCGCCCGCACCACTACTCCTGCTGAGTTTCATCGTTTCTCGCCTCCGGGGTTCAGCAGAAACTCGTAGAGGCGCATCAACTCCTCTTCGTCGTGAAAATGGAGTCGAACCGTTCCTCCTCTACCCTTCCGCCGGATCTCCACCTTCGTCTGGAGCTTTCGGGTCAGCCGCTCCGCCGCAGCGCGCGTGTCAGGGTCTAGAATCGTCGCCGACCTCTTGGCTCCTGGCTTCGCTCTACCGCCAACCAACTCCTCCAACTGTCTGGCAGTCAGCCCCTCCTTCACGGCCCTTCGGGCCCAAGCCAGTTGCCGCTCCGCGTCTTGGATCGACAGGAGCGGGCGGGCTTGTCCAGCCGTCAACCGGCCGTCCCGCAACATGTCTTGAATCTCCTCCGGGAGAGACAGCAAGCGCACACCGTTGCTGATCGTGCTCCTGGCTTTCCCCACCTGCCGGGCGATCTCTTCCTGGGACAGGCCGAACGAATCCCTCAACGACCTGTACGCTTCACCCTCCTCGACCGGGTTCAAGTCAGAGCGCTGCAGGTTCTCGACAAGCGCCATCTCCAGCAGTTGCTGGTCACTCTCCAATTCCCGCACTACGACGGGAACTTCCTGTAGACCTGCCCTTCGAGCGGCCCTCCACCGCCGCTCGCCCGCGATAATGGTGAATTTTCCGTCGCTCCTCCCCGGGGTCACCACAATCGGTTGTACGACCCCTTGGGTACGGATCGATTCCGCGAGCTCTTCCAGGCCGGCATCGTCGAAGTCGCTGCGTGGCTGATAACGATTCGGCGCCAAATCTCCCAGAGACAGAGAGCGAATTGGCGCCGCGGACGACTCTAGAAGCGCATCCAGACCTCTTCCAAGACCTCGTTTCTTCTTCGTCATGTCGCTCTCTGTAAGACCTCCCGCGCCAGCGCCAGGTACGCCTGCGCGCCTCGGCTCTTGATGTCATAGGCAAAGATCGGAGTGCCGTGGCTCGGCGCCTCCGCCAATCGCACGTTGCGAGGTACGATCGTCTCGTAGACACGGCCGGAAAAATGCCTTCGCACTTCCCCCGCAACATCTTTCGAGAGGTTGGTTCGTTCGTCGTACATCGTCAACAGAATCCCCGCGATCGACAACCTCGGATTGGTGCTGACCCGAATCCTCTGCACGGTCGAGACCAGGGCGCTGATGCCCTCGAGGGCAAAGTACTCACATTGCAGAGGTACCACGACCCCGTCGGCTGCGACTAGCGCATTCACGGTCAGATGACCCAGTGACGGGGGACAGTCGAGGAGTATTGTGTCGTATTCCGACCTGACTCGCTCCACAGCTTTCGACAGGCGAAACTCCCAGCCTTGGAGACCGACAAATTCCACCTCCACTCCCACGAGATCCCTCGCCGCCGGAACCACGTCGAGGAAGGGAAAACCTGTTGGCCTCACCGCCTCTTGAATCGAGGCCTCGCCGGTCAGCACATCGTAGAGATCGGGTTCCTCCGCGATAATGCCCAGGCCCCGGCTGGCGTTGGCCTGAGGATCACAGTCGACCAGCAGGACCTTCTTCTCGAGTGCCGCCAGGGCGGCACCCAAATTGATCGCCGTGGTTGTTTTACCAACCCCGCCCTTCTGATTGGCAACTGCCAGGACTTTCCCCAATGACATCCTTTCTATTCGGCCCCTACCCGAGCCTGCAGAATCGACCGCACTCGACTCCCTGGCAACTGAAAACGACCCGCCTCCTTCCAACTCTTCGGGAAGTCTGGTGTCTCTTCCCCAACCCAGAAGAGGGCTCCGGACTTGGCGTCCATCCGACTCGACAAGCCCTCCAGGGCGCTCTGCGGAAGACTCACCCCGCGTGAGGTCACGAGGTCGATCTTCGGAGGCAACCCCTCGGGCGGGGTGGCGCCGACTCTAGCATTGAGGCAGGAGCACGGCAAAGCTGCCTTACGAGCTGCGGCCTCCAGAAACGCGCACTTCCGTTCCCGGCTCTCCACGAGGATCACCTCGAGCAACGGCACGGCTGCCGCCAACACGATCGCCGGAAAACCAGCTCCAGAACCGACATCGACAACAGTTCTCCACTGCGCCTCCAACAGGGGAATCGCTGCCAGGGACTCGCCATAGTGCCGCTCAACAATCTCATCTGCCGTGCCGGGCCCTACCAACGACACGGTGGGGTTCCAGCGGACCAACTCTCGATAGTGGATCCACAGTCTCTCCACGCACTCCGCTGCCAGGTCCACGGGGGAACTACCGCGCAGCCTCGACTCGAACTCCATTCGCCCCAACTCGGGAAGCCTCGCACCCATGTCGAACATTCTCTGCGATTGAGGCCTCGAGGAACAGCCCCTTGGCCCCCGAGGAAGGGATATCTCCGTGGCGCAGCAAGCTCTGGGAGGTGAGGAGTGGGAAGTGAGGAGTCGGCTGCGAGCAATGCAGCCATGGACGGGCTGGGGGGCACTGCCCAGAAAACGATCGGGAGAGACGACCGATCGCTTCCATCTCCCCGCTTCAAAGATCCACCGAGGTCCGACAGTTGATCAACCCCGAGCCCTTTTCGCCCAAGGCGAAAAGGGCTCTTGGGCTACAATGTTTCACGGGAAACATAACGGTGAAACAACCCTCCAAGTTTCACGGGAAACCTGACGGTGAAACAACAGCGGAAATCGCGTGACTTCGACATCGGCTACCTGTTGGGCCTCCTCGTCGGTGAGGGACATTTCGGCGGTGACGGACGGCAGCCCCACGTCACTCTTCGTATGCACACCGATCATGAAGCCCTCTTCCTCTGGATTCAGGAGACGTTTCCCGGCGGGAAACTCTACGGTCCCTATCACCACGGCGGCCGCAGCTACTATCAGTGGATGGCTCGGGGTGTCTACCTGAGGGAGACCCTCATGCCTATTCTCGACGAGCACCTGTCTCCAGAGCTCGACAAGAAGGCCTACTCGCGCTTCGTGCAGATGAAAGAGCGCTACCGGTTGTAGCGATCGAAGCCCCGCGGTCGTCGCTTCGTTGGACGGACCGACACCCGTTTGAAGAATCCGCGCCCCTGGCTCTCCGTGACCACCTCGTCGTCGTCCGCCAGGGCCAGGTGGATGATCCGGCGCTCGGCTGGATTCATCGGATCGAGTGATCGCGGCCGCTGCTCTTCCTTGACCTCTTCGGCCACCTTGTGGGCCAACCTCTCCAGGCTTTCTTCCTGCATCTTGTGGAAGTTCCCAGAGTCGACGCGACAAGGCACCGACCTACCCATCAGGCCGCGAATCGCTCGCGGGAGCAGATGCTGTATCGCCAGTAGAAGGGTCCCCCGGTCGGCGATCAACTCCTGTTGACCAGGACCGCTCAACTCGATCTCCAGCTGGCCATCCCCCTGAAAGACGTCCATTTCCAGCTCCAGGCCCGCCACCTCCAAAAGGGCTTCGACCGCTTCGCGCGCCGCTTCCGCCATCTCCCCGGTTGCTTCAGGCAGCGGCTCCTTGCTCGCAACCTCTTCCTGTGGGTCTCCGGGCGGCTCGGGGGTCGAGGCGAGCTCTTCCGTCTCTGCGGCGTCCCTCGGCAACCTTTCAATTGCCGAATCAGGTGGTGCTTCCGTCGTCACGCTCTGCTCTACGAGGTCCACCGCTGCCTCTTCCGGGAGGCCCGGCACCACGTGTTCAGGTCCTGCGACCCGTCGGGGGTTGTCCGGATCGACGTCGATCACCACCCCGCGGCGGACCTTCAGAAAGCCGTGTCGCTTCTCGACCTTCTGGTACGCCAGATCGTCCGGGTCGATCTGAAAGTGGCGAGCCGCCTGCATGACGGCTTGCTCGAGAGTGTCGCCCGAGAAAAAGCGCCTTCCGGTGTTGCTCATTTGCTGGCCTCCTTCTTCTTGCCCTGCGCGGACCGCTTGCCGCCCGATGCCGCCGCCTCTTCCGCCTCCTTCTTTTCCCGGTGCCGCTTATAAGCATACGACTGAGCAATTCCCAGGACATTGTTCGTCAACCAGTAGAGCACCAGGCCGCTGGGAAACCCGAGGAACAACACCGTGAAGAAGATCGGCATCATGGCAAACATTCGGCGCTGCATCGGATCGCCGGCTGCTGGCGTCATCTTCTGCTGCAGAAACTGCGACGCTCCCATGATGATCGGCAAGACGTAGTACGGGTCCTTCGCCGAGAGGTCTTGGATCCAGAAGATCCATGGCGCGCCCCGAAGCTCGATCGAGGCCGTGAGCAGGCTGTAGAAGGCGAAGAGCACCGGAATCTGGAGGAACATCGGCAGACACCCACCCGCCGGGCTCACGCCCTCGGTCTTGTACAGCGCCATCGTCTCTTCGTTCATCTTGCGCTGCATCTCGGCATTCGGCCGACCCTGCTTGTCCTTCAACTTGCCCTTGTATTTCTGACGAATCGCCTGAATCTTCGGGTTGAGCTTCTGCATCTTCTGCATCGACACCGTGCTCTTGTGGGTCAACGGAAAGAGCACGATGCGAATCAAGATGGTCATCAGGATGATGGCCCACCCATAGTTCGACACCACGTTGTCGTAGATCCAGGCGAGTCCCCACATCAACGGCAGGGAGAGCGGCTTGAAGAAGCCCAGGTTCACGGTCTCCTCGAGCCCGTAGGGCAGGCTCTGGAGTCGGGAGTATTCCTTCGGCCCGAGATAGGCCAGCACCCTGGACACCTCGGCCGCGGGTTGAACCAGGAGAAACAGCTCCTTCGGAAGGTCCCTCTCGGTGTCGCTGAGCTCTTCCTTGTTGCGGATCGGCTTGAACCCGACATCCGTACCCTCGACGCTCGGAACCACCAGCACCGGTTGGACAATCAACCCGCCGATACCCTCTTGTGGCACCACCGCAGTCAAGAAGTAGCTGTCTTCCAGTCCGGCCCAGCTCAGGCCGATCGGTGAGATCGGCAGCGGGCTCCAGAGTCCGTTCGGGTCCTCTCGCTCGACGTCCTCACCCGTCTTGAAGACGACCGAACGCCGGGCGAACCGGTTCTCCTGCTCCTCTTCGGACGGGTTCCGAACACCCGGCCCGATCGCCAGAGCCCAGGCGTTCGGGTTCGAAAGCGACACGTCGACCTCGATCATTCCGTCGCTGCGGAATACGAATCGCTTCTCGACGTCCCCTTCGGAGCCCCGGTAGCGGTAGATGATCTGTTTGCCGCCGTCGGCCGTACTCGACCCTTCGACCTCGTACAACACTTCGTTCAGCGCCGAGGGCCCCCCCTGAGGCGTGGCAAGACCGAAGGGATACGGAGCAGTCCCTCGTCGTCGCACCAAGTCGACAGGGCCTCCGTCAGCGCTCTTGTGATTCAGGAGTTGGTACGAGACGAGCTGCGCACCCCTGTTCGTCATCTCGGCCCGGAACTCGGCGGTCTCCACCACCACGACCTCTTCCCGGTCCGCCGAGATCGACTCGGCGACTGACTCCTCGGATTCCTCGGTCGACAC
>JARFQS010000181.1 GCA_029287645.1 Thermoanaerobaculia bacterium
GTCGGCACAGTCCAACCGACGCTCGAGATCGCTGAGATCGCCCGCGAGCATGGAATCCTGCTCCACACGGACGCGGCTCAGTCGGTCGGCAAGATCCCAGTGCGGGTCAACGAGCTCGGCGTCGACTTCCTGAGCGTTGCAGGACATAAGCTCTACGCCCCGAAAGGGGTCGGGGCGCTCTACATCCGCTCTGGAAGGCACCTGGATCGGTTGATCCACGGAGCGAGTCACGAGTCGGGGAGACGGGCCGGCACGGAGAACGTCCTCGGCATCGTGGGCCTCGGGAAGGCCTGCGAGCTGGCAGCCACCCGCCTCGAGGAGGGAAGTACCCACAGCCACGCACTGCGTGATCGCCTCTGGGAGGGCCTCCAAGGCCAGCTTTCCGATCTCCGCCGCAACGGAGATTCGGAGTCCTGCCTGCCCAATACCTTGAGTGTCTCCTTCCTGGGCATCGACGCCACGGCGTTGCTGGCCGAGATCGGAGACCGTGTCGCAGCCTCGGCCGGCGCTGCGTGCCACTCCGAGGGGGTCGAGGTCTCCACCGTCTTGACCGCCATGCAGGTTCCCTTGGACTTCGCCATGGGCACCGTGCGCTTCTCGGTCGGCCACCCGACCACGGAGACGGACGTCGATACAGCTGTTGAGGTGGTTGCCAAAGCGGTGCGGCGCCTTCGCGAGACGGCTGCTCCCCAGAGCTGAACCTCTCGAGATCGCTAGTTACACCAAACCGCCCTCGGCGAGCGGCTCTTGGGCGACAATTCGCTCGGCTCCGAAAGCCGAGAGGTCGAGTGTGGGCTGGCGTCGCAGAATGAGCTCTGCCAGATAGCGTCCCACCGCCGGTGCCTGTTGGAGTCCGTGGCCCGAGAAGCCGTTGGCGAGAAACAGACCTTCGAGCTCGGGCCATTCACCGAGGATGGCGTTGCCGTCCAGGGTGTTTACGGCATAGAGGCCTGCCCAGCCTCGGGACAGGCGGAGCCGATCGAACGTGGGTGCCCATTGCGCCAACTCGGGCCAGAGAAGGTCGGTGAAGCGGCTCTCCTGCCAGCTGAAGCTGTACCCCTCGGGATCGTCGTCGCAAGACTTGCCGACCAGCAGTAGGCCCGGCGCCTCACTACGAAAGTAGAGTCCCGAGGGAAGCACTGTCAGAGGAAGAGGCCTGTCGAACTGCTCCGGAGTGTCGACCACGAAGGCTTGCCGTTTCACTGGGACGACAGGAAGTTCGATGCCCGCGGTCGCAGCGAGTCGGGCCGCCCAGGCGCCGGCGCAATTGACGACAATGGGAGCCTGGAGAGCCTCACCGGGCTCCAGTTGCACGCCCTGCACCCTGCCGCCGTTGATGGCGATCTTCGAGACCTCTTTGGCGAGAAACTCCGCTCCTAGAGAGACGGCCTTCGCCTTGTACCCCATCAGCAGGGCGTAGCCATCGAGGTGCCCGTCCCGCCGCCCGTACGTGGCTCCGGCCGACTCCTCGGTACGGAGGATTGGAAAGGCCGCTTCGATCTCGTCGGGGGCCAACCACTCCACCTCGCCACCGAGCGATTGCTGCAAGGCCAGTGCGTCCTTCGCTCCGGCGACCGAGCGCTGTTGGTGCAGAAAGAGATTCCCCTCCGGGCGGAAGCGGATTTCCGGACGTTGGCCCTCGACGCTCATCTCCTCCTCGAAGCGCTCGAAGACTTCTAGCGCGTAGAGCGAGATCTCGATGTTCTGCCGGAGGCTGAACTGGACGCGGGCGTTACCCACAGACAGCGATGAGGAGGCCTGGGCATAGGTCGGATCCCTCTCGACGACCACCACATCCAGACTGGGATCGGACGCGACCAGGTGATAGGCGACAGAGCCACCCATCACCCCTCCACCGACGACAACGACGTCGCAGACTCGGGTACCGGTCATCGATCGATCCTGACTCTGGTGAAGCGACTCAGAGGGGAAGCCGTACGCCGATCCCGTCCTGTATCGCTTTCTTGTAGATCAGGGGCGCCACCGCCATGTCGTCGAGAGCCATCCCTAGGTTGGCGGTCATGGTGCGCTCCTTGGGGCTTTCTCGACCCGCCTTCGTGCCGGTGACGAGCTCTCCCAGGTCGGCATGGACGGGCGGAATGTGCTGAAAGTAGCCCTCGTCCTGGTAGAAGCGCAGCTGCGGGGTGTCGTCCGTGCAGAACTTGTCGACTTCGCCGATGGCATCAGCGTGCCAATACGAATCGAAGTCCACGAGTGAGGCGAAAGCCCCTTCGTCGAGCCAGCCAGCCTGAATCGTCGCGTGCGGAGCCTTGAGGATCGGACCTGCCGTGACCACGATGTCACAGCCCCTCACGGCCTCTTCAGGCGTCGAGACCGCCACCGCTTCGATTCCGAATCGGGTCGCCATCTCCAATGCGTAGGCCCCGGAGATCTCAGCGTGAATGTCGTAGGCCTTCACCGCTTCGAGAGGAAAGAGAGCCTTCAGGCCCTCCAGATTCGTCCTGGCCTGGACACCGCACCCCAGCACTCCGAGCACCGATGAGTCCGGTCTCGCCAGGTACTTCGCGGACAAGGCGGTGGCGGCTCCGGTTCGCGCCCCCGTGATCCAGACACAGTCCATGACCGCAAGCGGCATTCCCGTTGCCGGATCGTTGAGGACCAACAACCCGTTGATGTACGGCAAACCGAGGTCTTGGTTGCCGGGAAAGCCGCTCACCCACTTGACCCCTGCCGACTCCAGGGCCGGTCTATAGGCCGGCATCGCTTGGATGAAGTTGTCGCCGTCACCCGGGTGAATCCCCGGCTTCGGCGGCATCTCGGCTCGACCCTCGCCGTGCTCCCGAAAGGCTGTCTCCAGGGCCTCCAGGATCTCTGGCATGCCCACGTCGGTCGCGACCACATCT
>JARFQS010000194.1 GCA_029287645.1 Thermoanaerobaculia bacterium
CCCCCCCCCCCCCCCCCCCCCCCGTCTGAAATCACCCCCCCCCCACCGAGATCTACACTACGGCGAAGTCGTCGGCAGCGTCAGATGTGTATAAGAGACAGGGTCTACATCGATCCCCTCTTCAACACCTATGTTCCCCTCGAGGACGAGACCGTCAAGGAGCCGATCCTTTCGATGGCTCGCGCCAACGGCATCGATGTCGACAACGTCTACCAGTTCGATGCCTCCCGGCAGTCGAATCGCGTCAGCGCCAACGTCAGCGGATTCCTGGGCACCATGGCCATTCGCTTGAACGACAATCTGCTGAACCGTTGCTCTCTCGAAGAGATCAAGATCGTCATGGCCCACGAGATGGGTCACTACGTGCTGAACCACATGTACGAGATGGTCATCTACTTCGCCATCATCCTGGTTGTCGGGTTCGTCTTCATCCGCTGGTCCTTCGATCGGGTGCGGCAACGCTGGGGCGGGAAGTGGTCGGTCAGTGGCATCGGCGACCTGGCTGGAATGCCGCTCCTTTCGGCGCTGTTCACCCTGTTCTTCTTCGTGATGACGCCGTTCATGAACAACATCATCCGCTCCAATGAAGCAGAGGCAGACCTTTTCGCCCTGCACGCGGCGAGAGAGCCGGACGGGTTCGCCGAAGTCGCCCTCAAGCTCGGCGAGTACCGCAAGCTCGAGCCGGGTCCGATCGAGGAATGGCTGATGTTCGACCATCCGAGCGGCCGCAGTCGCATTCACATGGCCATGACGTGGAAGGCGGAGAACTTAGCGCAGGAGGCTCACGCCCCACCCGAGTGAGCAGAGCCGGTCTTCGAGGGAGTCAGCAGCGGGACCCCAGGGGGCTTTCCTCCCTTCCGCGGCAAGAACCCCCTGGAGGCCCCGCCGCCGACTCCCGGTTCCGCTCGAGCCGCAACGAATCCAATTTCCGACTCGATAGTTGTCGAGCTGTCCGAAAGCGTCAGTAGCGGAAGTGGCGAATGGCTTCGCCGCTCTCTTCGATCTCCGTCATCGCCTCGATGCCGACCTGCAGGTGGGTGTCGGACCAGCTCTGGGTGACAGCCGCGTCCGATTCCTCGGTCTTCACGCCCTCCGGGGTGATCGGGACATCCGAGACCAGCAGCAGCGCACCGCGCGAGATCCGGTTGTAGTGCCCGACGATGAAGAGGGTCGCCGTCTCCATGTCGATGGCGATGCAGGTGTTGCGCCGCAGCCGATCCAGGAACTCCAGGTCGTGCTCCCAGAGTCTGCGGTTCGTCGTGTAGACCACACCCGTCCGGTACTCGTGCCCCTTCGAGGCGATCTTCTCGGAGACGAACTTGTGGAGCTTGAACGACGGCAGAGCAGGGACCTCGGGAGGAAAGTAGTCGTCGGACGTTCCCTCGCCACGGATCGCGGCGATCGGCAGGATGAAGTGCCCGATCTCTGAAGACTTCTTCAAGCCACCGCACTTTCCCAGAAACAGAACACCCTTCGGCTGGCGGGCACTCAGCAGATCCATGATGGTCGCGGCGTTCGCCGAGCCAATGCCGAAGTTGACGATCGTCAGGCCCTCGGCGTTGGTCGCCGCTTGCATGGGCTTGTCCGTACCCCGAATCTCGCAGTCGAACTGCTCGGCGAACTTGCGCGTGTAGTTGTGGAAGTTGGTCAGCAGGATGTAGTCGCCGAATTCGTCGAGCGACATTCCCGTGTAGCGGGGCAACCAGTTGCGGGCAATTTCGAGGCGGTCGGGCATGCAGTCATTCTAGCCCGAGGATCGGAGCAGTGGGGCCGTGGGGCCGTGAGGCGTAGGGGCCTGGGTCCCGGGGAGTCACGCCTGCTGACATTCGGGAGGAAGTGCAATAGGGTGGCGATGGCAGTCGCTTCAAACTGACTCACGGCTCGAAGAGGACTTCATCATGAAGACAGGATATCCGGCTCGCAGACTCGTCTCGGTGATCAGGTCGATTTCCACAGCGCTCTCAATCATGCTGGCCTTGACCATCGCAGGTGTGCCAGCTGCTCATGCTGTCGAGGAGGTGGGGTTCGACGAAGACGAGTTCAACGAATGTGTGCTCGAGAGGATCCGGGACGCGTCGGACGCGACCCTCGTCCGGGAGATCCGCGATGCCTGTCTCGAAGAAGCCCAAACCAAGACGTCCGATCCGTCTGAACCGACGGAAGAGGAAGGCGAAACAACGCCTCTCCAGGCCAGGATCGAGGAAACCGCGGCGACGGAAAAGATGTCCTTCGTCATCACTCCCTACAAGCCCAACTACGTCATGGTGGGATACAACCCCGATCCCAACGAGACGCCCTGGCAGGAGGCCTTCCCGGAGGAGGACATCTCCCTGGATGCGGCCGAGATCAAGTTCCAGATCAGCTTCATGGTGCCGCTGGTTCGCAACATCATCAAGGACAACGGCCACCTGTACATCGCCTACACCAACCGTTCGTTCTGGCAGGCATTCAACGAGGAGGAATCTCTGCCCTTCAGGGAGACCAACCACGAGCCGGAGCTCTGGTTTCAGTTCGACAACAAGTGGAAGGTCTTCGGCTTCACGAATCGGCTCAACAGCTTCGGCTGCGTCCACCAGTCCAACGGTCGGAACGAGCCCATTTCTCGCAGCTGGAACAGGCTGTTCGCCAACTTCATCTTCGAGAGGAACAACATCGCGCTCAGCATCAAACCGTGGATCATCGTCGGCGACAAGATCGGAAACGAGGACATCCAGGACTACATGGGCAATGTCGAGCTTCGCGGAGCCTACAAATGGCGGCAGCACACGTTCAGCCTGTTGCTGCGCAACAACATCCAGTCAGGCTTCAGCAAGGGGACCTTCCAGACCGACTGGAGCTTTCCCCTCTGGGGACGGATCCGGGGCTACATGCAGTATTTCAACGGCTACGGCGAGAGCATGATCGACTACAACGTCCACACGAATACCCTCGGCATGGGATTCCAGTTCACCGACTACTTCTAGGAAGGCGGGAGGGGGCAAGCCCCTCCCCTACATCTCGCGGACTTCAGTTACAGATTTCCCAGGTTTCGTGACCCGGCTCCGACTGAATCAGGTCGGTCAGCTCCTTCCGGACCGCGTCGGACATGAAGGGCTCGGGACAGACCTGGTCGAAGTCCTCGAAGAGTCCAAAATGGAGGTGGGCGTGCGCGCCGACCACCACCAGTCGCCCGATGACATCGCCGAGGGCCACAGTCTGGCCCACCACGACATCGATCTCGGCCAGCTGCGCATCGCGGTCCGCCTCGCTGTCACCCATCGGCTCGAAGGCGTAGTTCAGACCGTGGGTGTGATCGTGCGCGTAGGCTACCGCCACGTTGACCTGCCAGAATCCATTGCCGGGGTTGAAATAGGGATCCACGTTGGTCACCACACCCGGTGCCGCCGCGTGCATGACAGCAAGGTTCTGATTCGGCGTGAAGTCGAGCCCATCGTGAGCCTGCAGCGGCGAGGGACAACTGCCACTGTCGCAATAGGGCCAGAACAGTCCGGCGATCTCGGACGGATCCGCATACGGCGGCAGGTCGAGGATCGACTGCGTCGTGCTGGACCAGCCCCTCAGGTCCCCTGACTCCAGCCCATCCTCGAAGAAGGGAGTCTTGCGGAAGGAGAGGTCGTCGAAGTGGACGATCAACGAGCTACCGGCCTCCCTCTTGGACGGAAAGGCCAGGAAGAGGACGCTGCTCGCGGTCACCGGCGCCACCTGCTCTGTAGCGCTCAACTCGACCCAGGTCCCGAGCGTCTCTGTCTCACGGCGGGGCTGAGGTAAAACGTAGCTCCCAGTGCAGCCCGCTCCTTCGTACCATCGCAAACCGATCTGTGCCGATCCTTCCCTGTCCTGGCCGAGGGGGATGAAGACCTTGCCACCGAAGTCATAGGTGGCGCCCCCGACAATCGGTAGATCCACACATTGCATGATGCCGGATCCGTGGTTCTTCGTCGGGTAGCTGTTCGTGACCTCGGCGGAGCCGGATGTCGGGCTACCGCTGGCGTCGATGGCGCTCCAGGCGACACTCACGTGAATCTCGGCGGTCCACCCGGATACGTCCGCATCGAAGCTCCCGTTGGAAACAGCGTTGCTGCCCCAGCCTGCAGATCCGGCGAGCCAGGCAGCGAGCAGCGACAAAAGGACCCGTATTGCGCGCACTCGAAACCTCCCTTCGAGATTGATTTCAGCCTACACCTGCTGGGAATCTTCATCAAGCCGAGAGCGTCCCAGTTCAGCTCGTTTCAAGGTAGGCTCTGCCGGTGAATCTGAACGGCATCCGAACGGAGGTCCTCGTGCATCGCTACCTTTCCGGAACCACCCTGGTTCTTCTGATCCTCGCCGTCGCAGTCCCGACACTCGCCGTCTCTGCCACTGAGGAATTCGAAGCCGGCATCAACGCCGCAACGATGAAGGGCCTGAGGTTGCGAAGTGTGGGCCCGGCCCTGATGGGCGGGCGCATCGCAGACATCGCGATCAGCCCACGTGACCGCAGCACCTGGTATGTGGCAGTCGGCTCCGGAGGTGTCTGGAAGACGGAGAACTCCGGCGTTACCTGGACTCCGATCTTCGACGACCAACCCTCCTACTCGGTCGGGTGCGTCACCATTGATCCCTCAGACCCTGATGTCGTGTGGGTGGGCACCGGCGAGAACGTCAGCGGGCGTCACGTCGGCTGGGGCGATGGCGTCTATCGAAGCCGGGACGGCGGCCAGAGCTGGCAGCAGATGGGTCTGGAGACCTCAGAGCACATTGGCAAGATCGTCGTCGACCCCCGTGACGGCAACGTGGTCTATGTGGCCGCCGAGGGTCCTCTGTGGTCTTCCGGTGGCGAGCGGGGTCTCTACAAGACGACCGACGGAGGCCAGACGTGGAGCCACGTGCTGGAGATCGACGACGACACCGGCGCTACCGATGTCGAGATCGACCCTCGCAACCCCGATGTGCTCTACGCCGCCGCCTACCAGCGCCGTCGCCACGTCGGCCAGACGATCGCCGGCGGCCCGGAGGCCGGGATCTTCAAGAGCACCGACGGCGGCGCCACCTGGACGAAGCTCGAGAACGGCCTGCCCACCGTCGACAAGGGGCGTATCGCGCTCGCCACCGACCCACACCGCCGCGACCGCGTCTACGCCATGGTCGTTGCCCAGGACGATCACGGCGGCACCTTCCGCTCCGACGATGCCGGCGCCACCTGGACCCGCACGAGCGAGTATTCCGGCGGCGACCCGCAATAC
>JARFQS010000241.1 GCA_029287645.1 Thermoanaerobaculia bacterium
GCCCGAGAGCCCCCGTGACCAGAATCCTCTTCATATCGATCTCGACGTGACTGGGTGGTGAAACTGTCGGACAGGGCAGAAGACCCTGGCCTCCGCTATCGTACCCGCCTGCCCAGAAGGGAGCAAGATCGCCCGGAACTCCACCCATGCCTTCCTCTGTTACAGTTCAAGGCTGGATTTATGTGCCTCGGGGTGACCCCATGAACAAATGGCTCAAGCGGTTCCTCGTCGTAGCTCTGCTCGTCACGATCCTCGTCGCTCTCAAGCTGACGATTTTCAAACCGGAACCGGTCGAAGTCGAGGTTCAGCCAGTGAGCCGCGGCCCGGTCGAGGAGACCGTCACCAACTCCCGGGCCGGCACCGTCAAGGCTCATCGACGGGCAAAGTTGTCCCCCGAATACGGAGGCATGGTCATCGAGCTGCCGTTCCGCGAGGGTGACCGTGTCGATGCCGGCGATATGCTCCTGCGCCTCGACGACAGCCTTCAGAGAGCCCGTCTGAGACTCGCCGAAGAGGATCTACAGGCTTCACGAGCCGAACGGCAACGAGCCTGCCTGGCGGCCGAAAGAGCCAGCCGGGAGTTGGAGCGCACGGAGCGGCTGGCCCAGGAGAACATCGTCTCGACAGATCTTCTGGACGAGATCGACAGCGGAAAACGTGCTGCGGACGCCGCCTGCGAAGCTGCCACAGCCGCGGTCGAGCGTGCCGCGGCGGCCGTGGCCGTTGCCCAAACCGAACTCGAGAAGACCGTCGTCCGGGCACCGTTCTCCGGAGTCGTAGCTGAAGTCGCCACCGAGATCGGTGAGTGGACGACGCCTTCCCCACCGGCACTACCGGTGCCGCCCGTCATCGACGTGCTCGATCCGGACTCCATCTACATCAGCGCACCGATGGACGAGGTAGATTCGGCTCGCATCCAGGCAGGTCAACCGACCCGGGTCACGGTGGACTCGTATCGTGACCGGAATTTCGACGGCACGGTTACCAGAGTGGCCCCCTATGTCCTCGACATCGAGGCACAGAACCGGACTGTCGAGATCGAGGTCGCGCTGGCGGAAACAGGAGAAACAGTGCTTCTGCCGGGCACCTCGGCCGATGTCGAGGTCATTCTCAGCACTCGCCAGGACGTGCTCCGAATCTCGACCTCGTCGTTGATCGAGGGCGGAAAGGTTCTCTTGCTCGAGGGGGAGAGACTGGTCGAGCGCGAAGTCGAGCGCGGCCTACGCAACTGGGACTTCACCGAGATCCTGGGCGGGTTGTCGGAGGGAGATCTGGTTGTCACCTCTCTCGATCGACAGGAGGTGGAGGACGGGGCGCTCGCCACAGCTGCCACCGAAGATCCCGAATAGCCGAACATTTCGGCATCGCACCGATGATCAAGCTCTCGAAGATAAGCCGGACGTTTCAAGTCGGCGATGAGCCCGTACACGCTCTGGTCGATATCGACGAGGAGATCGGACCCGGGGAGCACGTCGCAATCATGGGACCCTCCGGTTCCGGCAAATCCACTCTGCTCAACATTCTCGGCTGCCTCGACAAGCCCACGACGGGTAGCTATCGCCTCGACGATCAGGAGGTGGCCGAGCTGGATGAGGCGGCCCTCACCATGGTGCGTCGGCACCAGATCGGATTCGTCTTCCAGTTCTTCCACCTGGTGCATCGATTGTCGGCGGCCGAGAACGTAGAGCTTCCGATGATCTTCGCCGGACAGCCCAGGGCCGAGCGCAAGCGTCGAGTCGCCGATTCCCTGGCGGCAGTGGGGCTCACGCCGCGCTCCGACCACCTTCCCGACCAGCTCTCCGGCGGAGAGCGTCAGCGCGTCGCGCTGGCCCGCGCGACAGTGATGGAGCCCGAAATCCTCTTGGCCGACGAGCCGACCGGCAACCTCGACAGTGCCTCCGGAAAGGTGGTCCTGGATCTGCTGGATCGGATGAACGACGAAGGCCTCACCCTCATCGTCGTCACCCACGATCCCAAGGTCGCACACCGGGCCGACCGCATCCTGGTACTCGTGGATGGCAGGATCGAGCGTCGCGTAGCCAGCGACCAGATCAGCGAGATTCTCGCCATGCTGGCCGACGAAGACGAGGCATGAGACCTCCGCAGAGTCGCGCATGACCCTGGCCGACCTCTTTCGCTTCTCTCTCAAGGGCCTGACCGGCCACGGGCTGCGCACGGCGTTGAGCCTGCTGGGGGTCGTCATCGGGGTGGCCGCGGTGGTGATTCTCACCGCGCTGGGAGAGGGGGCTCGTCGCTATGTCATCGATCAGTTCGCCAGTCTCGGCACCAACCTGCTGATTGTCGTACCCGGCAAGACGGAGACCACAGGAACCGTCGGAGCGGGCGGAGTGCCCAACGATCTGACCTTGCAGGACGCTGAAGCGCTGGTCCGATCGATTCCCGAGATCCAGCGAGTGGCTCCCATGACCATGGGAACAGAGCAGGTCGCCTACGGTGAGCGACGCAGGCAGGTGGCGGTCCTGGGGACCACGTACGACTACAAGCTGGCGCGACAGATCGAAATCGCCAAGGGTACGTTTCTTCCCGATGAAGAGATGTTTCGCGGCTCGCCGGTGGCGGTCATCGGGCCGAAGTTGGCGCGCGAGATCTTCGCTGGCGAGGATCCCATCGGCAAGATCATTCGCATCGGTGGCTGGCGGATGCGCGTCGTAGGAGTCCTGGCATGGCAGGGCGTCAAGCTGGGGGTCGATTTCGACGATCTGGCCATGATCCCAGTGACCACCGCCATGCAGATGTTCAATCGAACGACGCTGTTCCGGATCCTGATCCAGTCTTCGAGCCACGCCGACATCGACCTGCTGCGCGAGAAATCCCGTCAGCTGCTCACCGATCGACACGACGAAGAAGACATCACGGTGATCAGTCAGGACGCACTGCTGACGACGTTCTCCGGGATCCTGGCTGCCCTCACCCTGGCTTTGGGAGCCATTGCCGCGATCTCCCTCTCGGTAGCCGGGATCGGCATCAAGAACGTCATGCTGGTCTCGGTCTCCGAGCGGACGAGGGAGGTCGGACTGCTCAAGGCCCTTGGCGTCGGCAGGCGCCAGATTCTCTCTGTGTTCCTCACCGAGGCTGCCCTGCTCTCTACTTTCGGGGGCCTCCTCGGGCTCGCCACCGGCTGGTTGGCTGTCAGAGTGCTGGTCAGGATCTATCCGGCCTTTCCAGCCGCCCCTCCCACCTGGGCCGTAGCCGCAGCCCTGACCGTCTCCGTGGCTGTGGGTATCACCTTCGGTCTCCTACCGGCTCGTCGCGCCAGTCGGCTCGATCCGGTCATGGCCTTGGCAGGTCGATGATGACGAACGTATCGAGCCTCAGCAACGGGAGCACTCGGCCTCGGCCCGCACGACGTCGAGCCGCGGGAGCGAGATCATGCGAGAGCTGATCTTCCTGGCCTTGAGGGCCATTCGCGGACATCGCCTTCGCTCCGTTCTCTCCATGCTCGGAGTCGCCATCGGCATCGCTTCGGTGATTCTGCTGACGTCCATCGGAGAGGGAACGCGGGCCTACATGGTGTCTCAGTTCACCCAGTTCGGAACCAATCTCATCGGTATCAATCCGGGCAAGTCCGAGACGTCGGGCCTTCCAGGAGCCCTCGGAGGCACGACCCACAAGCTGACCATCGACGACGCCGAAGCCCTGGCCCGACTGCCCGGTGTCCTCGAGATCGTGCCCATGACCTTCGGCTCGGCCCGTGTGGAAGGGGGTGGCAGGGGGCGAAGTGTCATCGTCTATGGAGTCACACCCGAGGTTCCGGAGGTCTGGCAGTGGGGTGTCCGGGTGGGGTCCTTCTGGCCGTCGGGTGACCCCCGCCGTGGCGTCGCCCAGGCCGTCCTGGGACCGAAGCTCAAGCGGGAGCTCTTCGGGAACGCCAATGCCTTGGGACAGTTCGTGCGCATCGGTGGTGCCCGCTTCCGCGTGGTCGGGATCATGGAAGCCAAGGGACAGTTCCTGGGCTTCGATCTGGACGACGCTGCCTACATCCCCGTGGCCTCCGCCATGAAGATCTTCAACATGGACGAGCTCATGGAGATCGATCTGACCTTCGCCAACGCCAGCATGCTCGACGAGGTCGTGGAAGATGTCCGTACCGTCTTGACCGACAGACATGGCGGCAAGGAGGACTTCTCCATCACCTCTCAAGCAGCCATGCTGGATGTCTTCGGCAACATCATGAACATCATCACCATGGCGGTTGGAGCCATCGGTGGTGTTTCGCTTCTCGTCGGCGTGATCGGGATCCTCACCATGATGTGGATCGCCGTCGGTGAGCGGATGAACGAGATCGGGCTCATCCGCTCCATCGGTGCCACCCGAAGACAGGTCCAGCTGGTGTTTCTCACCGAGGCGGCCACACTCTCCACGCTGGGCGGCCTGATCGGGATCGGGATCGGCCTCGGGCTCTGCGCCCTGCTTCGCGTCGCCGTACCGGGGCTGCCGATTCGAACGCCTCTCTTGTTCGTCGGCCTGGCGGTAACGGTCAGCTTCGCTGTGGGTCTGCTGTCGGGAGTGATGCCGGCGAGACGCGCCGCGACCCTGGATCCCATCGAAGCTCTCAGGGCCGAATGAGAGCCGATCTGGCGTTCAGCCGGCCTCGCTCCAACTCTGCGTCGAATAGCGCCGAATCCGCATCTCGGGTGACCAGAAATCGGTTCCCAGACCCGCCTTGCGCTTCAGTTGGCCGACGAATCGAGCCGGATCCGGAAGCTCCTTCCACACCGAGGGCAGGAAGGTGCCCCGGTGGGGTCCGAACTCCAATACCAGGCCATCGATCCCGGGTCTGATCTGCTGCAGCAGATCGGCCTCACTGTCGACGTCCATGCGCTCGAGAGGCGACAGGAGCGCGACCTGGATCGTGGTGAGATCGAGCTCTTCTCTGGCGAGCGGAGGAAATCTGGGATCGCGAGTCGCGGCGGCCAGAGTGTTTGCCTTCAGATCTTCGATCAGGGGTCGATGAGGAAGAATCGTGCCGATGCAGCCCCGCAGCTCGGCTCCCCTGCGCAGGGTCACGAAGCAAGCACCGTCCTCCTGCAGCCACGGCTTCTCCACCACCGGCTCGACCGGGAGGTCGAACCACTCGAGAAGATAGCTTCTGGCGATCTTGAGAAGGTCTTCTCCTCGACGGTCGGCAGTCAGCGGGTTGCCCTCCTCAGACCGTTTCAACGAAGGCGAAGGCGCCGTATCCCACCACCTGGGATCGGTCGCCAGCCGTGTCACCGGAGCTCCGCAGATCGAGGAGGCTCGCTGTCAGGCCGCGGTCGAGAGCGGCGACGAGCAGACCGTTGATGGCTCCCGCCCCACAGGCCTGGCCAGGAGAGATGGGCGATCGCAGCGCCAGGACTTCCTCGGCCGTTCTCTCGTCGACGGCCCGGGCCTGCGAGTACTCGAGGTAATGGGACAGATCAGAGCTGATGACGATGCGGGTTTCGGGGCCACCCCAGACACGCTCCAGGACTTCGGCCACCTCACCCGGCGTCGCATCCCCGACCAATAGCGGCAGGATGCTGAATCGACCCAACAGGACTTGCAGAAACGGCAGCTCGACCTCCAGGCAGTGCTCCGGTGCGTGCGCCGCCCGGCTGACCCCGACCTGGGGTAGATCGCCGACCTGGGTCGCCAGCTCCGCGTCGACGGGCACCGGCCCCAGAGGAGTCTCGAACTCGTCGACACCGGGTAGCGCCAGTCCACGGACAGGCAGATGATGAGCCGGCCCCAGGAGCACGACACGTTCGATCTGATCGGCCTCAGGGACCCAGGACGCCAGGGCCGAGCCCGCTATCGGCCCAGAGTAGACATAGCCAGCGTGGGGGGCGATGACTGCTTTGGGACTGGCGTCGGTCCTGCGGGGCGCAGCCTCCAAGAACCCCTCCACCGCAGCCAGGAGCTCTCTGGGTGAGCTCGGATAGAAGCGCCCAGCGACTGCCGGTTCTCGAACCTCAAGCATGACTGCAACCTCCCAGTCTTCGAGACTCTCCTCTCGAACGACTCCTCTTCAGGGTGTAACAGCGCGGCTGACCGGAATATTCGTACCCTCGCGGCCCGTCGCCAGGCAAGGACCTGCCACACGTCGAGCGTGGCCGCCAAGCTCGGACCCTACTCCCAGAACGGCTTCCACTTCTCCTCCGGCGACGGAGGTGTCAGCAGACTGACCACGATCAGTGACGCGAACGAAAGGAAGCCGGCCGGATAGATGATGTAGTCGTACTCGAGAGGCAGATTGACGAATCCGAGAGGTAGGGACTCCATTCCTGCGCTCGCCATTCCTGCGAAGACGATGGTTCCCAACATTCCGGCAGCGATGGAGATCATGCCTCCCATGGGTGTCACCCGCCTCCACAGGAAGGCCGCGAGCAGGGCCGGGGTCACCGCGGCACCGACCATGGTGTAGGCGTAGAGAGCCATGTCGAGGATGTTCTCGAATTGCGTCGTGACCAGCAACGTCAAGCCGGCCAGAATGACGATCATCACACGCTGGAACAAGATGATCGTCCTGTCACTGGCGTCGGGTTGAATGAACCGTTGGAAGATGTCTCGGGTGAGGTTTGTCGACGGCACCATCAGAAAGGTATTGGCCGTCGAAAAGACGATCGCCGATCCGCCGATCAATAGCAGGATGCCACCCATCAGCGGCAGCTTCTCGAATGCCAACTGCAGCAGGATGGTCTCTGTGGTCGCTCGGTTCAGGGCTCCACCGGCAGTGCGGAATGCGGCATCCGTCCAGTACTGACCGGCCCCGAAGATCGCGGTGGCGGCCAGCACGGTCTCGATGATGATGACCCCTGCAATCAT
>JARFQS010000252.1 GCA_029287645.1 Thermoanaerobaculia bacterium
CGCCAGCTGACCCTCTCAGAGCGGCGTGCGACGGCTCGCAGGGATCTCGGACATGGAGTGGAGCTCGCTTGGCAGGGTTTGGAGGGTTCGGTTTCACGCCGCTCGAACTATACCCGCAGGTGCTTCTGCAAGGAGGCTCTCGGTTCGTCGCAGGTGTCGGTTCGGTGACAGACGAGAGTGACTCGCCGAGATCCCGCACGGTCCACGGTAACTATCTGACAATCAAAGACTTAAGTCGTCCGGAACAGGATTCCACAAGAACGGCTGTGGAAAATGGCGGAAGAGCTCTGCGGGTGGTCACCGAACTCCTGCAAAACTAGACGGAAACTCTGATTCCAAGAGACTTATTCGATTTGCACATGTCTCAGCCCCATCCGGCGCCAAGAGGCCTCACGCACCGCCTTCAGCCGGTTTTCCACCGCGTCTTCCACAGGCTTTTCCTCGACGTCTGCGGTGAACTGGCGTGCTACTCTTTTTTCCATGACCGAGCCACGCATTCTCATCGTCGAGGACGAGCCCGCCATTGCCGAGGTCCTGGAGTACAACCTCGCCAAGGAGGGCTACGAGGTCAGCATCGATTCCCGTGGTGATACGGCTCTCGAAGCGATCCGGCAGAACCCACCGGACCTGGTGAGCCTGGACCTGATGCTACCCGGCTTGGATGGCCTGGAGCTGACCCGGTTCCTCAAACGAGACGCGAGAACCAACCAGATCCCGCTCCTCATGCTCACTGCAAAAAGCGAGGAGGTCGATCGCATCGTCGGCCTCGAGCTCGGTGCCGACGACTACATCACCAAGCCGTTCAGCCCTCGCGAGGTCGTGTTGAGGGTCAAGGCGGTCCTGCGGCGCGGCAAGGGCGTCGAAGAATCGAAAGAGTTGCTGCAGGTAGGCACGATTCGACTCGACGTGGCAGGTCACCGATTGTTCCTGGACGGCGAGGAGATTCCACTCACCGCCACCGAGTTCCGGCTACTGACCCTCCTACTGGAACGACGCAATCGCGTGCAGACTCGCGAGCGCCTCCTCACCGATGTCTGGCGATACTCCGAAGACGTCGATAGCCGTACCGTCGACACCCACATTCGACGTCTGAGGCGCAAGCTGGGCTCGGAGGCCGACCGCATCGAGACCGTGGTCGGTGTGGGCTATCGCCTGCGAGAGTGAGTCTCCATGCGGCGCTCGTTCTTCTCCAACCGGCTTCGCCTCGCCCTCGCCTTGCCGGCTTTCGCGGCCCTACTGGTCTCCACCGGGATCCTTTGGGTTCTGCTGAGCAACCTCCTCCAGCAAAGCGCGGCTCGACAGCTTCTCAGCGCACTCCCGATCGTCGCCGACTCCGTGGCCGACCAGCTCTCACTGGGTCCTGACCAACTTCAAGACCTCGCTCACGAGCTGACGGGAGACACCGAAGTCCGCCTGACAGTGATTCGGGAGGACGGGATCGTCGTCGCGGACAGCTCACGCACCTGGGAGCAGGTCGGGACAATGGACAATCACGCTGGACGACCCGAGGTCAGCGCTGCCCTCGGCAGTGGCCAGGGGTCCTCGGTCCGCCGCAGTGACACGACGGGAGTCCACTATGTCTATGCCGCGCAGGTCGTGACCTCCGAGGAGGGCAGGTACGTGCTGCGACTGGCCCAACCGCTGGCTGGCCTCCAAGCCCTGCGCAGGAGCCTCGGGTGGGTGCTGATCGCCGCCTCGGTGGCCGCCCTCCTGGCGATGAGCGGACTGCTGTGGTGGCTGGAATGGCGGGTGTCGAAGGCGCTGCCCGAGTTGGTCACCGGTGCCGAGATCCTCGAGGCGGGTGACTTCAGTCACCGCGTCACGTTGCCGACCGATCCGGAGCTGGCTCGCATCGGCAGATTTCTGAACCGCATCGCCGAGGAGGCTGAGACCCGGATCGAGGAGTTGGAGACGGAGCGACGTCACCTGAGAGCCGTCGTCTCCAGCATGGGCGAAGGCGTGCTGGTTACCGACTCCGAAGGATTCGTCTGGCTTGCCAACAGCGCCTTCAACGAGATCTTCGAGATTCGAGGCGAGACATCTGGGCGTTCACCCCTGGAGTTGACGCGTCAGACCCAGCTGGAGGATCTCATCATCTCGACGCTGGTGAAGGGGCTTGGGAGCACGACCGAGATCGAGTTGCAGGGCCTACCCAGTCGGCATGTGGCGTTGGCGAGCACGCCGTTGGGTGAAGGCCTCGGTGCGGTCGTCGTGGCTCGGGATATCACGGACCTTGTTCGGCTCACCCAGGTTCGGAGAGACTTCATCGCCAATATCTCGCACGAGCTCAAGACACCCCTTGCCGCCATACGCGGATATACGGAAACCCTGAGGGATGGCGCCATGGACGAGCCGGAGGCCTCCCACCGATTCCTTGGCCGCATCCTGCAGCAGTGTTCCAGGCTGCAGACGCTGCTCGAAGATCTCTTGACGCTGTCCCGCCTGGAGAACCTCGAGGGGCAACTCGAGCCTCAGCCGGTCGATCTGCAGCGGATCCTCGATGACTGTCTCGAGACCCTGGCACCCAAGATCAGCGAACGGCAGATCGATCTGGACGTCAGCATCACACCGCTCCCCCGCCAAACTGGGGATCCAGAGGCTCTGCAACGCCTGTTCATCAATCTGCTCGAGAATGCCATCAAGTACAACCGCACAGGGGGTCGAGTCGCCGTCGAGCTGAGCCCGAACGCCGGTGAGGTCGTACTACAAGTGAACGACACGGGAATCGGTATCCCCGCCACTTCCATTGACCGGGTGTTCGAGCGGTTCTACCGAGTCGACAAAGGCAGGAGTCGGGACGAGGGCGGAACCGGACTGGGATTGGCCATCGTCAAACACGT
>JARFQS010000268.1 GCA_029287645.1 Thermoanaerobaculia bacterium
GGCCTCGGCGAGGCTGACGTCGGACGGCCTGCTGGGCAGCCTCTATCTGGAGATCGATCCCGGGCCGGCTGGCGCACCGCCGCTACCTCCCGATGCTCCGATTGTCGGAGTCGAGCTGGTGAGCACGGCCGATGCCATGGGCGGCATCGGCGAGCTCTCGGACCGAGCCGGAGCGGCTCTCGACGAGGTCACCGTTCTCCTCCAAAGCCTCTCTGCCCGCACCGGGCCGCTGCTGGAGCGCTTCGAGTTGCTGATGTCCGACCAGAACCTCGCCTCGATCAGCGAAAGCCTCGCGGCCATGCGCGACACGATGCAGGTGGCCGGCCCGCGCCTGACGTCGTTGATGACCCGACTCGACGAGCTGGCAATCGAGCTGGAGTCCGGCGTCTCGGGTATCCCCGACCTGACGGCCGATCTGCAAGGGCTCGTGGGAGATCTGCGGACCGCCCTGGGACCAGAAGGGGAACGGCTGTCGTCGCTGCTCGATTCCGCTGGGGACAGCATGAGCTCGATGGAGATGAACCAGGGAGAGCTCGAGGCCATGGTGCGCGACCTGCGCCTGGCGACGGCCAACCTGAAGGCCTTTACGGAATCGATCAAGGAGCGACCCTCGGCCCTGGTGCGTGGGTCGAAGGGTCCGGATCGCAAGCCTGGGCAAGGAGTGGATCGATGAGGCCGACGAAACTCGTACTTGTGTTCTCGATCGTCTCGCTGGCCGTCTCGCTTCTCGGAGCGTGCAGCTCGGCGCCGCCGACGCACTACTACCTCCTGGCACCGACTCGACCCGAACCCACTGTCGAACCCACCACCGCCGCATCGACCGGGCTGGTGATTGGTGTCGATCCCTTCACGGTCGATCCGCCCTACGATCGCGACCAACTCGTCTACAGGCTCGGCGCGGACTCCGTGGAAGTCGGTTTCTACACCTATCACCGATGGGCGGCACCGTTGGGCGACCTGGTGGCCGTGTCCATGGCGGAGGGGCTCGAAGGCACTCCGGGAATCCACCGGATCGAGCCGTCGACCTCGGGCGGCGACTACTCGGCCTTCCTGCGCGGCCGCGTCCTCTACCTCGAGGAGATCGACGTGCCGGGTCAGCAACTGGCTCGACTGGCACTCGAGCTCAGGCTGGTCGACCGGGAGGGCAAGACCCTATGGTCGGATCAGGTCCAAGGCACGGCGTCGGGCACCAACGAGACCGTGGCCGGCATCGTCGAACAGCTCTATCAGGCCTTCGACCAGGCCTTGGAACAAGCCCGAAGCGGGCTGGCGGCCGCGGACCTGACCCAGGGAGGAAGCTGACTTGGGTGCGCATGGCGCTATCCTCGAGCTACCCCTGTGGGGTGTGTTTCTCGTCACCATAGGTTTGAGCCTTGCTGCATTGGAAGCGGGACTCGTCCTCGGTCGACGGCGTCGGAAGCAGGCCGAGGGCGAGCCGGCAGAAGACGTGGGAGCCCTGGTCGGCGCCATGCTGGGACTCCTCGGCTTCGTGCTCGCCATCACTTTCGGTACTCAACTCTCCCGTTTCGATTCGCTCAAGCAGCTGGAGCTCGAAGAGGCTGCCAGCATCCACACCACCTGGCTGCAGGCCGACATGCTTCCGTCGCCATACCGCGAGCACGTCAAGGAGCTCCTGAAGGACTACGTTGATATCCGCATCGAGAAGGTGAGGGACCGCCAGATACGGCAGGCCATCGAGATCTCCCAGGAGCTTCAGGACGAGATCTGGGCCGAAGCGATTGCCGGCACCGAGCAGGGATCCGACGCGTTTCCGAAGGAGCTCTTCATGGAGTCCCTCACCGAAATGGTGAAGCTCCACGAGAGGCGCGTCACAGTCGGAGTGCACCAGGGAATGCCCCTTGCCTTCTGGCTGGCGCTGATCCTGTTGACCGTGATGACCATGGCCGTGACCGGGTACCACGGAGGCGTCTCCGGTTCCTCTGGAAGTCTTGTTCGGCTGCTGACCGTTGTGGCTTTCGCGCTGCTTGTCATGCTGATCGCCGACTTGAATCGTCCTGGGCAGGGCCTGCTGAGAGTCAGGCAGCTACCCTTGATCGACACACAAAGCCGAATGGCCGAGTGAGCCCTCGACCATCCTCGGGAGAGGAGGACCCATGTCCAAGCCCGCGGTGTTCATCCCCGGCTATCCCGGAACCCATATCCTGGAGCGGGACACGGGGAAGAAGGTCTTTCTCAACATTCCCGGGCTGCTCCATCCCGGCTCGAAGAAACGCATCCTGAAGCAACTGGAAGCTCCGGATGATCTCACGGCGGTCGACCCGCTGGTGGCCGGCGAGCCGATCCGCAAGCTCGCGAAGTTCCTGTTCTTCGATCTCGCCAAGCAGGCCGACTCTCTCTACGGCATTCTGAACACAATCGGAGTCCAACCCGCCCGATTCGGATGGGACTGGCGTCGGCCGATCTTCGACACCGGCATGCAGACTCGGCTGAAGCAGGCGATCGAAGACGAAGCACAGCGAGCCCAGGCTCCGGTCACGATCATCGCCCACTCCACGGGCGGCCTGGTGGCGCGCTATCTGCTCGAGAGCCACAAGAACGATGCCGCTTTCCTGGGATTGGTCGAACGCGTCATCGGCTTCGGGGTACCCTGGGCGGGCACGCTGAAGTCCCTCCTCTTCCTCACCGGTACGAACGGGTTCGGATCCTTCTTGACCAAGCCCGAAACGAAACGGGTGGTTTCGCTCAGCTGGGCGGCCTTCGATCTCCTGCCTCCCGACCCGGACAAGACGGTCATGGAGGACAACCAGGGGCGGCCCCTTCGCCTGGCAGTCGACGGGGCTGGTAGGCAGGTCACTCCCCTACTCAAGCGAGGCTGGTTCGCCACCGACCTGGCAAGCCAGATGGGCATGAGGGCCGACGCTGCCGATACCACGCTCGGCCAGCGCACACCTTCCTTCAGCCTGGGAGTGCACTCGATCCCCGTCACCAACGTCGTCGGATGGGGAGCCGAGACGGCCGTGCGTGCCGTGATGACTGGACCGCCGGATCAACTCGACGTCACCTTCGTCATCGAAGAAGGAGACGACCTGCAGGGAGGCGGCGATGCCACGGTGCCCCGCGTCTCGGCGAGCTGGCTTCGCGGCGCCGATGTGAATACCTACCACGTGCCCGTCGGCAGGGATCACGGCGGGAAGACCCACCCGCACTCGACCCTGTGGCGCAACCCTGGTGGACGCAACTTGCTGCGCCACCTGTTGGGCGGGCTGCCGCTGACTCCCTTCGTCTACGGAGCGGTCGACGCGGAGGACGCCCTGCGGACCTCTGTCCCCAATGTCCGTGTGCGCCTGGTCGCGCTCGATTCCGAGGGCAACCCACTCTCCGACGCGACGGTCCGTGTCACAGATTTACAGGGCGGTCCAACCGGCGCCTCGGACTTCCCGGCTTCGGGCGAGGGACGCCACCTGATCGTCATTCCGAGGAACCGTATTCGGCCGGCCGGCCCCCAGCACCGGCGCTTCACACTCGAATTCGCCTGGCAGGAGCAGGGGCAGACGAAGTCGCTGCAGCGTTCCTATTTCGTAACCAGATAGATGCGAGAGGCACCGTCCAACCGCTCCCGGCCGGCAGAGGCGTCGGCCGCTTCAATCGGTTGCAGGGCAACGAATACCTCGCGAGCCCCATATCCACGATCAGATCGCGGCAACGGCGCGAACAGGTGACCCGTCGGCCTGGTCGATGCGCAGCGGAAAGCAGTAGAAGGAGAACACCGAGTCCGGCAAAGGCTCGAGGTTGGTCAGGTTCTCGATGATCACCAGATTCGCGCTGAGCAGAATGTTGTGGACGGCCAACTCTGTGGAGTCGACTTCGTCCACAGAGATCATGTCGATCCCGAGACCCTTGATGCCGGCTTCGACCAGCCACTGAGCCGCCGCGGGGCTCAAGACAGGAAAGTCCCGAAAGTACTCCTCAGACTCCCAAAGTCGACTCCAGCCGCTGCGCAGAATCACGAAGTCGCATACGCCGATCAACTCGGCGCGAGCCTCGAGATCACCCACCTCGATCTTGGCCGTCTCGATGCCGCCGACATCGACCACGCAAGCCTGGCCGCCGAACTGTTCGATATCGAACTGGTCGAGGGTCAGCGCTCCTGGAATGATGTGCGCCGGGGCATCCATGTGCGTCCCGGTGTGGGAGAACATGGTGATCTTCTTCTCCTCGAAACCATCCGTCTCGATCGAGGAACCGACATCGAACACCGGCGGCTGGGTGCCGGGAAAGACGGTCATGCCGGGTTGGACCACGTGGGTCAGATCGATGAACTTCATCTCAAGCTCGCTCCTCTAGACAACGCGATACACCTGACCGGTCTGAGCGCCCTCGACGCTCTTGGCATAGGCGAGCGCCGCCCGCGCAGCCGGTACGGGCTCGAAGCCGCGAA
>JARFQS010000274.1 GCA_029287645.1 Thermoanaerobaculia bacterium
TGCCAGATCCTGTTAACCGCGAATCGACTCGGGCTGTTCGAGCACCTGGTCGAAGGCCCCCTCGGTGCCGGGGAGCTGAGCTCCCGACTCGAAGCCGATCGACGGGGGGTACGGATCCTCTGTGACGCCCTGGTCGCTGAAGGTCTCCTGGAACGGGAGGGCACGGGCTACACGAATGGTCCGCTGGTGGAGCAGTTTCTGCTTTCTCACTCTCCCTCGTCCCGTGTTCACTCTCTGCGGCATACCGCGAAGCTCTATGAACGATGGGGGCGTCTCCACGATGCCGTGGTGCACGGGGGACCGGTCGCCGAGGAGTTCCTCGACCCGGAGCTCGTCGGCGACGAAGAGCAATTCGCCAAAGCCATGGCCGACGTCGGCAGGGTTTCGGCCGTCGAGACCAGCGAGGTCCTCGATCTCGGCGGCGTACGCCGCCTGTTGGACATGGGTGGCGGCCCTGCGATCTATGCCATCGAGTTCGCCCGGCGTCATCCCGATCTCGAGGTGGTGGTGTTCGACAGCCCCAACACCCTGCAGGTCGCCGAGAGGAACATCCGCACCGCAGGCCTGGAGGATCGCATCTCCTGCAGGGCGGGCAATGCCCTGGAGGACGACCTGGGTGCTCCCTACGACCTGATCTTCATCTCCAACGTGGTGCATATCTACTCTGCCGCCACCAACCAGCAGCTGTTGGGCCGGTGCGCCACCGCCCTCGAGCCGGGGGGTCGCCTCGTGATCAAGGACTTTCTGCTCGATGACGATCGCCTCCATCCGCCCGGTGGGGCGGTCTTCGCCGTGAACATGCTGGTGAGCACGGAGGGTGGTGATTGCTATTCAGTCACGGAAGTCAACAGCTGGCTCTCCGAATTGGGGCTTCGATTCGAGAGCCTGGTGGATGTCGCGACCAAATCCCGGCTGTTGATCGCACGCAAGCCGTGACAAGAGGCCATACGCTGGCGGGGACCTGGGTTCACCCTTGCCATACCAACGCCTAAAAAGCGCCATTCAGCGCCTACAAAGGACAGCTCAGAGGCCAAACTGACAAACGGCCGGCAGGGGCGCCGGCCGCTTCATTGGGCGGTGGCTATTTTCTCCACCTCGGACCACACCCTCAGGGTGTTCCCACCGAGGATCTTCCGGATGTCCGCTTCGGAATAGCCGCGCTCGAGGAGATGGCGGATCAGGTTCGGATAGAACGAGACGTCCTTCAGCCCGGTCGGAGTCGACGGGCCCACTCCATCGAAGTCGGAGCCGAGGCCGACGTGGTCGATGCCGGCCAGCTCGACGGCATGATCGACGTGATCCACGACATCGCTGACATCCGCCAGCACTTGTGGATGCTTCTTCCGGTACTCCTCCGTAAAAGTCTCGACGGCGGGGTCACCCTCTGCTAGACCGTGCTCGTCTCGGTACTCTCCGACCGCATCCCACATCGCCTCTGAATACTCCCAGGCTTCCTGGGTCAGAAAGGCCGAGCCGAAGTTGATGTGGATGACACCGCCGTTCTCACCCAGTCGCCGGATCATCTCGTCGCTCATATTGCGCTCCCAGTCCCCGGTGAAGGAGCGGCACGAAGAATGCGATGCGATGACAGGGGCTCGCGTCAGATCGAGGACCTGAAAGAAAGCCTCGTCGGTGACGTGGGAGATGTCGATCATGATCCCCAGGCGGTTCATCTCTTCGACGACCTGCCGGCCGAACGGGCTCAAGCCCTTCCACACCCTCTCCTCGTCATAGGAGGAGTCGCTGATCCGGTTGCTCTTGCCGTGGGTCAGGGTGATGTAGCTGATGCCCCGGTCGTGGAAGTAGGCCAGATTGGCGAGATCTTCCTCGATGGGAGCCCCGTTCTCCATGCCCATGGGCAGGGAGATTCGTCCAGCCTGGAAGTCGGCCCGCACATCCTCGGGTGACCTGGCTACGGAGAACTTGTCGGGCCACCGCTCCTCGAACCCTTCCACCATTTCGATCAGGGAGTCCGCCAGCTCCCTCGATCCGCCCGTCTCCTGAAGGTCGGCCGGCGTGTAGATGGACATGAAAGGAGCGTTGAGCCCTCCTTCGACCGCCCTCGGATAGTCGAAGTCTCCGCCTTCAGTTCTCTTGGAGATGTCCTCGGGCTCCTCCTGCATCCGATAGGGCACGTCGATGTGCGTGTCGACGATGAGGCTTTCCCGAGCGAGCCGCTCCGAGCGCGCCTGCAGATCCTCCTCGGGCTGAGGGGTCGGGCCTTCCCGGCCGCAACCGGCTGCCGACACCGCCAGAATCAGCAGAACCGTCGACATGCCCATCTGCTGCGCGCTAGCTGTGTTTCTCGACCCACCCATGATCCAGATCTCCCGATCAGCGTTCTTCTACCGTCACCTGCAAGACAACCTCTTCGCCCTCTCTCATCACTCCTGCCTCGACAGTCTGGCCCGGTTCTAGAGTGCGCAGGATCTGGGAGTAGGTTCGCAGATCCGTGACTTCCTGGCCGTCGATGGACAGGAGCGTATCGCCCGCCATGAAACCGGCTTTCTCGGCGGGTGAGCCTTCGGAGACCTCGCTCACCTTGACCCCGGGACCTTGAAAGGCGAAGTCGGGCACCGTGCCGAATCGGACGCGCCGGCCTCCCGACGGCCCGCCGGCCGAGGGACCGCTCGGCGGACCCGCCGACTGCCCCTCGATCTTCACCGTCAGGGGCTCCTCACGCCCGCCCAGATAGACGACCGCCTCCTTGGCCAACGTCGCCACCTTGACCAGACCGGCTCCATCGACCTTGTCCGCGGTGTCGCCAGGTCGATGGTAGTCACCGTGGGCCTGCGTGAAGATCTGAACCCCCGGGATCCCCTTCTCGATGAAGCTCATCTGATCCGAGGCCTCCGCCGACTCGGGAATATTGCGGCTATCCACGCCGGTCACGTAGGAGGCTCCCCGAAAGATGTGCTGCCATTCGTCGGCGGTGCCGGTCCCCAGGATCGAAACGGCTCCGTCGCCGAGCCGACCCACGGTGTCGATGTTGACGACGGCCCGAATGCCGGCGAGCGGCACGGGAATCGGGTTGGCCACGTAGTACTTCGAGCCCGCTCGACCGGCTTCCTCACCGGTGAAGCCGACGAAGACCAGGCTCCTCTGCGGCGCCTCACCTTCGGCCAGGGTTTTCGCCAACTCGACCAAAACCGCCACTCCGCTCGCATTGTCGTCCGCGCCAGGGTGAACTTGGCCTTCGTCGCCACTGTGCACGTCCGGCCAGCCCCAACCGAGGTGGTCGAAGTGGGCGCCGACGATCACGGCCTGGTCCTCCCACTCCTGCTTGGCTCCAGGCAGAACACCGATGACGTTGGCCACATCTACGGGGGCACCCTCGGGGCCCTCTTTCATGGTGAACCGCTGCAGATAGGTACCGTTGTCGCCTCCGGGCTCCAGCCCGGCCTGCTCGAACTGCCCGACCAGGTACTGGGCCGCCTTGTCGAGGCCTGCCGTTCCGACTCCCCTACCCTCGTACTCCGGAGCCGCCAGCAGCTCGACATGCTCCATCAGCCGAGACTGAGAGAAGACCGGGGGCAGATCCGCTAATGCCTGTCGCTCGGGAAACTGCATCGCCGGCAGAGCCGCGAGCCTGGCTTCACCCTCGGGGCGAAGGTCGACGAGCAACGGTGAGTCACTGGTGGGCCACTGCCCCTTGACCACATTGGTGGGCTCCTCACCCTCGAAGGCGAGGTAGGAGTACTTGCCATAGTGAGGCAGCTTGCGACCGACTCCCGCGAAGGCCGCCCGAGGCTCGACCACGAGCCACCCGACAGCCTTGTCCAGCAGGGCGGGGTGACGACGAACGACGACCATGGAGTGGTCGCTCCAGCTCACTGTCTCGACACCCAGACCGAGCTGCTCACGGGTAACTTCCACACCCTCGAGGTCGGTTCCGAAAAGCCGACCAGCAAGCAGATTCTCCCGTCCGAGGATCCAGAAGGACCGATCGGCCGGCGGGCTGTCCAGATCGCTGTCCATCACCACTTCGATCGAGTGGCTGTCACTCTGCCATCCCTCGACCAGCTCACGGTAGGCGGCGAGGACCGCGTCGCTTTCGGCGGAAGGCAGCACGGCCAGGATCTCCGGCTCTCCGAAGATCTGTCCGATGGATGGCGGAATCTCCCGGGCATCCAGCAACCTGAAGACATCGAACTGGGGATCGGCCTGGATGGCCAGAGGTCTCGAGTCCGCCTGCAATGAAAATGATGTCTCTTTGCCGGTGGTGCGCACCATGGCCAGATCCGCCCCGTTCTCGGTCAGCACGGCAACCGGGATCTCGAGCTCGAAGAACTCTGCTTGCTGGCCCTGGACCAGGGAACCCGTGATGAGATACCCGCCGTCGGCTTCCTGCACTTCCTGAACCTCGATCTCCAGGGCCGCAGCGCCTGGACGCTCCACCCACGCATCGAAGAACCAGGAGAGATCTTCACCGGTCTCCGCTTCGAAGGTGGCCTGGAGGTCGCGGAAGGAGGCGCGCTTGTTTCGGAACTCGCGGTAGAAGCGGGCCATGGTACGGCGAAAGGCCTCGTCGCCGACATGCAG
>JARFQS010000319.1 GCA_029287645.1 Thermoanaerobaculia bacterium
CCTCTATATCGTGAACGGCAAGGTGCAGGACATGAAGGCGCAGGTCGCCGCAGCCGAGGAAGAGGTCAAGGAGCTCGAGCCGTACATCAAGGAAGTCGAGGACTTCAAGGCCAAGAAGGCGGAGCTCGAGCGCAAGGTCCAGGTCATCAATCAGCTGAAGACCAACCAGAGAGGGCCGGTGCAGATCATGGATCAGGTATCCCGTGCCCTGCCCGAGCTTCTTTGGCTCACCAAGCTGGAGGCAACGGCGACGACCATCACCATCTCTGGCGAGGCCTTCAACACCAATGCCGTCGCCAACTTCATCGAGAACCTCGATCGCGTTCCCGAGTTTCAAGAGCCGATTCTCAGGGATACGTCGCAGCGGGGTCAGATCTACACTTTCGTGGTGGCTTTCAACTACACCTATCAAGTTCCGCAGGCGGAACAGGCCGAAGAGGCCGAAGCCGCGGCAGGATAGGAGAGGCTGGCGAGAATGGAAATCCGAACCGGTCTGGAAGACAAACCCTGGTGGGTCTCGGCAATCGTGGGCCTCGTGCTGGCGTGCCTGCTCTATTGGGGCGGGCACCACTACCTGCTGAAGCCCAAGTATCAGGAGCTCAAGCGTGAAGAGGACAAGCTGGCCGTACTCCAGGAGAAGATCATGGAGGGGCGGGCAGCCAAGGCAGATCTACCGCGCCTGCGCGCTGAAGTTCAGAGGCTCGAGCTCGAATTGGACAAGCTGCTACGCATCCTTCCGGCGAGACGCAACACCCCAGAGCTGCTGCGTCGCATCCGGGACCTGACGGAGCAGGGTGACTTCGAGCTCAAGAGAGTCACGCCTGGAAACTTCATCGACCAGGAGTTCTATAGTGAGTGGCCGATCGCCATCAGTCTGGAGGGTACCTATCACAACCTTGCTCTGCTCTTCGATCGGGTGGGCCGGTTCTCCCGCATCATCAATATCGAGGGATTGAAGATCCAGACGATCCGTCAACGGGATGCGGGTCCCGATACGATCGAGGCCAGCTTCACGGCGAAGACCTTCATCTACAAAGAGCCGCCCCCTCCCGAGGAAGAGGGTGTGGAGGAGGCTCCGTAGAAGCTATGAGGATCGGGAGAGGGACCATGAAAATGACAGCACAGCGAACCCTGGCATCGAGAGCGCTCTTCTTGGCGTTGCTCCTGGTCCTCGGGTGGCAGTCCACCGCTGTCTTGGCCCAGGAATCCGAGGAGGTGCCGGTCGAGCCGACCCTGCCTGCTCTGGATGATGAGCCCGATACCAACGTGGACGACCTCCTGAGGGACGAATCGGCGATGATGGCTGGAGAGGGCTACTACTACGATCCGGGCGATCGCAGGGACCCCTTCAAGTCGCTGTTGGAGGCCAGAGATCGGCCCTTGATTCGAGGACCCAGGCCAGAGGGCATTCCTGGTCTGTTGATTGATGAAATTGACATTACCGGCATCTTTGTCACTGCGGACGGGCCGATCCTTCAGGTCCAGTCCTCCGACAGGGAGCAGAGCTACCTCCTGAGGATCGGAGATCAGCTCTACGACGGTGATGTCATCGGTATCAGTGGCAATGAAGCGATATTCAAGCAGATTGTGGACGATCCGACCGCTCTTAAGCCGTTTCGGGAGGTGGTCAAGAAGCTCAACCCATGAGTGGGCACGGGATATCCCGGGCACCTGCTTCTGGGAGGGAGGCGAGCGCCATGCGTAGTATCGCGAATAGAACTAGTCGGAGGGGTATGCGGCTCCTTGGTGCCTTCGGTGGCGTCACGGCGGCGGTGTTTCTGATCGCTGCTGTACTGGTGGTACCGGCCCAGGCTGCGGCGACCTCGACAACCGAGATCCAGGCCTTGGCGGTGCATCCGGGGGAGGCAGGGGCCCAACTCGAGGTGGCCAGCGATGGCAGCCTCGTCTGGACCACCTACCGAGACGCCGATGGCCGGTTGGTCATCGAGCTACCCAACAGCACTCCAGCAGAATCGGTCATCGATCTATGGCCCGAGGAGGGCCTGCTCGAGTCCGTGGAGGTCGCCACCGTGAACGGTGGGGACCGCCCTCTGACGCGTCTCACGATTCAGACGCGCGGAGCCACGGAACACTCGATCCAGGCGTCGGGGCCGGCACTGTTGGTGGATTTCACCGCTCTTGGTGAGATCGCCGACACCGCTGCGGCCACGAGCGCCATGGTGGAGGAGGAGAGTCTCCCCGTAGATCCGCCAGCGGTCGAGGTGGCGGCTGCCGAAACTCCCTTCGATGCCATTCAGGGACCGGTCGGTGAGCCCATTGGCGTCGCGGCCACCCAGCTCGAGAATATCGAGGTGTCCAGCGATGGCGGTGAGACCGTTGTGCGGATCGTCGGCGACGGGGGCTTTTACTTTTCGAGCTTCAATCTCGATGCGCCCGAGCGTTTCGTGGTCGACCTGCTCGGAGTGGCAAACCATGTGCCGTCTCCCAGCATCATGGTCGAGAACCACACGGTCGAGAGGGTGCGGATTGCGCAGTTCAAGGCGCAGCCGGACATGGTCTCCCGGGTGGTTGTCGATCTGAGAGATGCTGCCGACACCCAGGTGGAGCAGATCCCCAACGGATTGGAGCTTCGATTCAGCTCGACCGAGGTGGCGGCCATGGAGATCGAGGAGAGCCCCGTAGTGGATGAGGCTCCCCAGGTCGCGGCCCTCGCGCCGGAAGTAGTCGAGCCCGAGCCGGTGGCGGTCTCCGAGCCGACGGTGGAAGTCGAGCCGGAAGGCATGGGTGCCGACGAGAACGACACGGTGGGCGCTCACGAGCTCTCCACTCCACCGGTCGATCTCCCGGTTGTAGAGATACAGCCGGACCCTGTTGCACCCACACCGGTGGCGTTCGAGCCCGAGCCGGAGTACCAGGTCGCTGATGCGAACCTGACGCCCGAGCCGGAACCGGCCTTCGTGCGGACCAGCTACCAGGACGAGGTGACCGAGGGTGGAGCGGCGCCGGCGGAGGCCCCGCAGCCACAGACTTTTTCGAGTCAGACCGTCAGTGCAGGCGCTCCGACCTACACAGGCGCCCCGATGTCCATCAGCTTGAAGGATGGCGACATCAAGGACGTTCTGCGGTCCTTCGCGCAGATCAGTGGCCTGAACATCGTCGTGCAGCCGGGTGTGACCGGTACGGTGACGGTCGAGCTGACCGATGTGCCCTGGGATCAGGCTCTCGAAGAGATCCTCAAGATCAACGGTCTCGGCTACGTGCTGGAAGGCAACATCATGCGCGTCGCCCCGATCAAGGTGCTGGCGGACGAAGCCGCCGAGCGGCAGAGACTGGCCCAGGCCAACGCGCTGTCCGTTCCTCTGAAGACCATCATGAAGCGCATCAGCTACGCCGAGGCGAGCACGATGGCCGGCATTCTCATGTCCGGCGGTGGTGCCAGCCTGGTGAGCCAGCGCGGTTCGGTGGTGGTGGATTCGCGAACCAACACGCTGATCATCAAGGAGCTGCCCGACTACATCGACACGGTTCTGGCGGTGATCGAAACGCTGGATGTTCCCGAGCCTCAGGTCATGATCGAGGCCAGGATCATCGAGACCACCAAGAGGTTCAATCGAACTCTGGGTATTCAGTGGGGCTTCAATGGCGTCTCGTCGCCTGCGTATGGAAATACGACTGGACTCCAGTTCCCGAACCAGGGTTCGGTCGACGGTAGCGTCAATCTGTTGACGGGCGGCAGCAACGGTCTCCTCGATATCTCCCTGGGGAACGTGCTCGGTACTTTCTCGATCGACGCCACCCTGCAGGCGGCCGAAGACGAGGGCCTGATCAACATCCTGTCGGCACCGAAGGTGGCGACCCTGAACAACGAGCAGGCCTCCATCCAGAGCGGTCTGCAGATTCCGATTCAGACGGTGGCGAACAACACCGTCAGCGTGCAGTTCGTCAACGCCACTCTGCGATTGGACGTCACACCGCACGTTACAGCCGAAGGCACCGTGCTGATGGATATCAATATCCAGAAGCGCGAGCCTCTCCTGGCGTTCACGGTGGTTGGAGCAACCAACGCTCCCATCGCCACGAAGGACGCGCGAACCCGAGTCATCGTCCGTGACGGTGGTACCACGGTCATCGGCGGTATTTACAAGGTCACTTCAGACCAGGGTGAGGATCGGGTCCCAGGGCTCGCCAACATCCCGGTTCTGGGTCATCTCTTCAAGAACAAGCGTCGAAGCGACGAGAACGAAGAGCTGTTGATCTTCATCACCCCCAGGGTGATCAAGCTATAGCCCACGGAGGAGCTGCTCATGCACCGTGTCACGAACTGTTTTCTGATCCTACTCCTGGCCATCGGTATCGCGGGTTGCGACAGCCGTACGGACAGGACCGATAGTGGTGGCGTCCTGCTGTCAGTCAGCGACTTCGACGGTTTGCCGCTGCTGGTCGGTGTCAATTCGACGGTTGCCTCGGGTTGCCTGGTGCAGATCGAATCCATCACGATTCAGAACATCGCCAAGAACCCGACGGGCGATACCAGCGACCTGATGAACGTGGAGATGCAGTCCTACGAGGTCATGTATTCGCGGGCCGACCGAGGCACGAGGGTCCCGACG
>JARFQS010000413.1 GCA_029287645.1 Thermoanaerobaculia bacterium
GCGATGTACGTCGCGAAGGAGACTGGCCGCAACCGGACCGCGGTCTCCGCCGAGCTGGTGCAACGCACCCAGCAGAACCCCAGTCGTTTCGATTGACCCTCCCGACGAGCGGGTGCTACATTCTCCCTTCGAGGGGAAGTGAAGCAACCTGAAGCGCAGGTGACGCACCGTTGCCTGACAGCCCGGAAGCAACTCTAGAAACCAGTCCAATCTTCGGTCCGACTCCACCTGTGCTTCGCCGACGGCCGACGATGCGTTGGCACCGAGAAACAAGGCAAGGTTCGTAAGCTGCGGAAAATCAACGAGATACGGCTCCTCGGGTGTTCTTCGAACCCTTTCTCGAATTTTGCAAACGTCACATAACAAAGGACTTATATAAATTGCACAAGGAACTGTGCAAAACGGTTCAAAGTGTTGTACCTACACAACCTAAGGCTCGGGCAGGGGTTCTTTTCCGCAGAAATATCCACAGCTCCTGTGGAGAATTCACGCCCTCGAGCCGGGGAGAATGACCATGACCACAACGACCGAACTCTCAATCTCGGAACTCCTGGCTAGCCTGGGCATCGAAGAGGACAACTCGGGGGCCTTCTGCGGGCGATGGCTGGACACGCAGGGCTCCATCGTGGAGTCCATCAACCCGACGACGGGCGAGGTTCTGGCGACCATCCGCACGGCCACAGCGGACGACTATGAAACGGTCGCCACGGCCACCCACGAGGCCTTTCTCCAGTGGCGCGCCTGGCCTGCTCCCAAGCGGGGTGAGGTGGTTCGGCAGCTCGGCGATGCCTTGCGCGAAAAGAAGGACGCTCTCGGTCGGTTGGTCACCCTGGAGATGGGCAAGATCCTGAGCGAGGGCCTGGGCGAGGTGCAGGAGATGATCGACATGGTCGATCTGGCGGTCGGCATGTCCCGCCAGCTCTATGGACTGTCGATGCACTCGGAACGCGACGAGCATCGGATGTACGAGCAGTGGCATCCGCTGGGGCCGGTCGGCATCATCACGGCCTTCAACTTCCCCGTAGCCGTTTGGGCCTGGAACGCGACCGTCGCTGCGGTATGCGGAGACTCGATGATCTGGAAGCCCTCTTCCAAGACACCGCTCTGCGGTCTGGCGATCACCAAGATCGCGCAGGAAGTCCTGGAGGCGAACGACGCTCCGCCCATCTTCAACCTGGCGATCGGCGACCGCAAACAGGTCGGCCAGCACATGGTGGAGGATCCCCGAATACGCCTCGTCTCTGCCACCGGCTCGGTCGCCATGGGTCGAAAGATAGGTGAGGTCGTCGCTCAGCGTCTCGGTCGCAGTCTGCTCGAGCTGGGAGGCAACAACGGCATCATCGTCACGGACGATGCCGATCTCGACATGGCCCTCAGGGCCGTCCTCTTCGCGGCCGTCGGCACTGCGGGCCAGAGATGCACCACCAATCGAAGGCTCTTCCTGCAAAAGGGGATTGCGGCAGAGATGAAAGAGCGGCTGGTGCAGGCCTACAAGTCGATCACCATCGGAGACCCGATGGACCCGAACACCCTGATGGGCCCTCTGGTCGACCAGAAAGCGATCGAAGACATGGTGGCTGCCTTGGAGACCGCACAACAGCAGGGTGCCAACGTCTTGTACGGCGGAGGCGTCCTGGACGGTCCGGGGTTCTTCGTGGAACCGACCCTCGTGGAAGCGAAGGGCGACATGCCGATCACCTGTGAGGAAACCTTCGCCCCCATCCTCTATCTCTTCGAGTTCGAGGATCTGGACGAAGCCATCGCTACCCACAACAGCGTTCCGCAGGGACTCTCATCGGCTATTTTCACGACGAATCTGCTGTCCGCGGAGCAGTTCTTGTCGCCACAGGGCAGCGACTGCGGCATTGCCAACGTCAACATCGGCACTTCGGGTGCGGAGATCGGTGGAGCCTTCGGTGGCGAGAAGGAGACCGGAGGCGGTCGCGAAGCCGGCTCCGACTCCTGGAAGGCCTACATGCGCCGGCAGACGTGCACCATCAACTACGGTCGCGAGCTGCCCCTGGCCCAGGGCGTGGAGTTCGACGTCGGATAAATACCAGGATCGATCAGCCCGGGCGCCCGACGACGCGGAGGGCCTCGGGCCAGATCTCGACGGTGACGCCCTGCTGGTCTACCTCCAGCATGGGCTCACCGTCGCTGAACATGCGCATCGGCCGATCGACCGAGATGTGCACTTTCTCGGTACGAACGATCTCTACGGCCCGGTGCCCCACGTGTGCCCCTTTGTAGACCTTGGGAAAGAGCTGCAAGAGCTCGAACCTCGAGATGTCGTCGACGGCTACCAGATCCAGGAGTCCGTCCGTCAGCGAGGCATCCGGGGCGATGATCATGCCGCCACCGAAGCGCCGGCAGTTGACGATCGACACGAATAACCGTGATCCCTCGATGACGCCACCGTCATGCTCGACCCGTACCTTCGGGCTGCGGTAGAAGAGGAGGTTGCGCATGACCCCGACCGGATAGGCCATGGGCCCCTTGAAGACTCGACTGCCGGAGTGCAGGTAGGCAGCCACCTCGCTGTCGAAACCGACGCCACAGTACCCAGCGAAGCAGAAAGAGCCTACGCGCCCCACGTCGATGCTGGCGATCGGCTCGTGGAGGGCGAACTCGACAGCCTCCTCTACGGCCTCGGGAACCTGGAGAGTCCGAGCGAGATCGTTGCCACGGCCCAGAGGAACGAGTCCCATCGCGCACCCGGTGCCGGCCAGGCCCTGCTCGACCTGATGGAAGGTACCGTCTCCTCCGGCCACCAGAAGTCGCTCGACTCCCTCACCCACCGCTTTCTTCGCCAGGCGCGTCAGGTCTTCTGCATCCTTGCTCAACCACACGTCACTACCGGTAGCAGCAGCCAGCTCCCGGATTCGCGGCAGTGACTTGGCTCCCTTGCCACCACCCGAAGATGGATTGACCAAGAAACGAATCGTCATCGAAGTCGATCTGGAGTACTTTCCAGGTCGAACTCTACAGAACCAGCCTTCGGACGTCCATCCAATTCACGAGCCCAGCTCGACGATCTCCCGGAGTTCTCCCGGCAGATCGCGCGAGACATCCCTCCCCAACCACGTCAGCAGGAACAGGACACTGAAGGAGGTGGCCAGGGCCACGGCTGAGGGAATCGAGAACCCGCTCAGCAGGTGAGCCATCGCCGGAGGCAGCCCCTCGACTCGAGTCAGCACCTCCAGTCCGAGGTTGACGGCGAGTCCGGTGGCGATCGACACCGACGCAGCGACGCCACTGACCCGCGACCAGCTCAATCCCACGGCCAAGGCCGGAGCCAGAGCCGCAGCCAGGGTGCCGAACGCGAAGGTTCCGAGCAGGGCAATCAGGTCTCCATAACCCAGCGCGAGTGCGGCTGCGAACAGGGCGAGAGCCACCGTCGCTACCCGACCCGCCGCCAGCTGCCGGTCCAAGGACCGCCCGAAGAGGCGCGGCAGATCCCGTACCAGAACGGCGGCTCCGATATTCAGGAAGGAGTCGGCTGTCGACATGATCGCCGCCAGCGCCGCGGCGATCACCAGACCGGCCAGAGCATCCGGGACGAATCCGAGGAGAAACTGCAGAGTCGCAGCATCTGGATTGTCGAGGGCAGCCAGTCGACCCTCGGCCACGAGAGCAGGCACCACCAGGCCGATCCCAACCCAGATCAAGAGACAGACGACCTGGGATCCGCCCAGCACCAACGGCATCCAACGCAGCTGGTCGACTCGCTTCAGCATGAGGAATTTGTGGACCATCTGGGGCTGCCCCAGTACGCCGACACCGAACACGAAGAAGAAGCCGAGAGCGGCTGAGAAAGGGACCCGACCGAAGGGCTCGAAGAATCCCTCCATTCCGTCGCTGGCCAGAATCGAGCTCGTGATTCCACGCAGCCCGCCGCCGACTCTCAGGGACTGCCCGAATACCAGCAGAGAACCGACCAGCATCACCGCGCCCTGAATGAGGTCTGTGTAGACGCCGGCCATCATGCCTCCGATGACGCTGTAGAAGAGCAGGACGCCCAAGCCGATGGCCATGGCGACGAGAAGACTCTGCTCACCGAAGAGATGACGGGTGCCGAGCATCGTCTCGACCAGGATGCCCAGAGCCAGGAGTTGGGCACCGAGATAGCCAAGGGTGCCTATCAGGATAGCCAGGCTGCCGAGACCCGTCGTCAGCCTGCTCCCGAATCGGTAGCTCAAGGCATCGGGGATGGTGAAGACATCCCCCACTTCGGCCAGCATCCTGAGCCGCTTCGCGAGGAGCCAGCAGAGGAGTCCCGACGTGAAGCCAACCGGTACCACAATGAAGAGAGAAGCGATCCCGATACGGTACGTGAGACCCGGCCCGCCAAGGAACACGAAGCCACTGAAGGCCGCGGTCATGGTCGCCATGGCCGTGACCCAGAGGCCGATGGCGCGGCCCGCCACGAAAAAGTCTTTGGGAGTCCTGGTGCGGCTGCCGCTCCACACTCCGATCGCCAGAACCGTGACCAGCGACAGCACCGTCGCCACTGCCAACCACGGCTGCTCGACGAGCGGCACCATCACGAGCTCCCGTTCTCGGCATGGCGCTTCGGCCCGCCACCTCGCTCGGGCCTGTCGGCGACAGTCTCATTGGGTCCGAAAGTCGCAGCGTAAGCCAACGAGACCAAGATCAATGGCAAGATCCCGAGACCGAACACCAGGGCCCAGAGGACAACTGGAGCCCCGCCCAGAAGAGGGACTCCCACTCCATCGACCCATATCAGTACCGCCCAACTGCCACCGAGAAGCAACCAGAG
>JARFQS010000466.1 GCA_029287645.1 Thermoanaerobaculia bacterium
ATCGGATAGTCCTCGGAGAAGCCGTAGCCGCCGTAGATCTGCACTCCCTCGTCGGCGTGATAGGCCATGGACTCTGAGCCGAGGACCTTGGCTATAGAGGCCTCGATGGCGTACTCCTCGAGGGCCTTCATGATCTCTTTCGAGTCGGTCTTCCTATCGCCCAACGTGGCGATGCGCTGGTCGATCAGCCCCACGGTGCGGTAGATCGCCGAATCCAGCATGTAGGTGCGCACCACCATGGAGGCCAACTTCTTGCGAATCGCCTCGAAGTAGGCGATGGGTTGGCCGAACTGGATTCGCTCCAGTGCGTACTGGGTGGCGTTACCGATGATCAGCTTGCAGCCCCCCAGATCGGCGGCACCCAGCTTGTAGCGACCGACATTGAGGGAATTGAGCGCGATCGGCATACCGCCACCGGGCTTGCCGAGGAGGTTCTCCTTCGGAATTACCACTCCGTCCAGATTGAGCATGACCGTCGAGGAGCCCTTGATGCCGAGCTTGTGCTCCTCGGCGCCGGTGCTCAGGTTCTCGGTGCCTCGCTCGACGATGAAGGCCGTGACCCCGGCTCCCTCGAGATCTGCAAAGACGATGTAGGTGTGGGCCCAGGCACCGTTGGTGATCCACATCTTGGTGCCGTTGAGAACGAAGGACTCTCCGTCCTCGGCGAGCTTCGCTGTCGTCTTGACTGCCGCCGCATCCGAGCCGCTATCCGGCTCGGTGAGGGCGTAGGCACCCAGGTACTCCACCGTACCGAGCTTGGGCAGATACTTCTGCTTCTGCTCCTCGGTGCCGAAGTAGACGATCGGCAGAGTGCCGATACCTACGTGGCAGGAGAAGGTGACGACCCACGAGGCGGAGCCACCTCTGGTGAGCGCCTCGACCACCAGGGCCGAGGTGGCCTTGTCGAGCTCCAACCCGCCATAGGCTTCGGGGATGTCGATGGCGGTCAGTCCGAGCTCACCGACTTCGCGCATGAGCTCCATGGTGAGCTCCTCGTTCGGGGACTCGAGATCGTCTTTGACCTCGGAGATCCTGTCGGAGGCGAACTCGAGCACCATACGCTCGATCTCCTGCTGTTCGTCCGAGAAGGTCTCCCGGGTGAAGATCGGCTGCACGACAGGGTCGAGCAGAAACGCCCCACCCCTGGGCGGTCCCTCGGACGAGGCCCCACCCGAGGTCTGACCTCTCTCCGGTTCGGCTTGGGTCTTGGGTTTGGAAGTCGTCATGAGATCCCCTTTCCTCGAGAGCCCTGCGCTGCGATGCGGCAAGGCTTCGTGGGTGGTGCAATCGAAGCCCCGAGGCTACAAAGACACCTCAAATGCGGTTCAACCGCCGCTTCGATCGTCATCAGCGTGAGTGGCGACCGCGACCACGTTCTCACCTTTTCAGCCGCAGCGCGTCAAACAGTATAGCAGTTTTTGCTGCACTGCGGCAGAGATACTTCGAAGCTTGGGATGTGGGAGAATGAAGTCAAGCCGCAAGGAGGTGAAGCTCATGAGACCGATAACCGCAGGTGACCTGATGAACCCGGAAGTTCTCACCGTGCGCGAGGATCTGAGTGTGCGAGCCCTGGCGCGCTTCCTGGTGGACAACGAGATAACCGGCGCACCGGTCGAAGACGTCTCCGGGAAGCTTGTGGGTGTTGTCTCCCTAGTAGACATCGCCTCGGTGGCCTCGGACTCCGGCAATGTCGAGACGGATCAGTCGAACCCCGACTTCTTCGTTCGGGGCTGGGAGGACAAGATCGACATGGAAGAGATGATCGACTTCCGCGTCGACAACGAGAACCTGAAGGTCGGGGAGATCATGACTCCCACGGTCTATTCGGTCTCGGAAGACACCACCGTTTCAGATGTAGCCACGATGATGCTCAAGGGCCACCTGCATCGGCTCCTGGTGACCCGCGACGAGAAACCCATCGGCATCGTCTCGACCTCGGATTTACTCGGGCTGCTGATCGAGGGAAAATGACCCACCCGCCCGTCCGTCCCGGGGCTTGGGTCCTGGGTCCTGGGCAGCCATACTAGTAGCGGCCGGCGCCTCTGCCGGCCGTTCGTCAGAACAGTGAGAAGATGTAGAGGAGAGCTTCGAGGAATGTAGGGGAGGGGCTTGCCCCCTCCCGAGGGCGAGAGAAGGATCCAATGTCCACAATGGACCCCATCCCAGAGACAGACTTCGAGAGGCGGCTACAGTTCGAAAGCCTGCTCGCTGACCTGACGGCGCGGTTCGTCAGCCTGCCACCGGCGAAAGTCCATGAGGAGATCGCCGCTGCGCTGCGTAAGCTCTGCGACTTCCTAGAAATCGATCGCTCGACGATCTGGGAGTTCGATGCCGAAGATGAGACTGCGGCCCAACTCAGGTATGCCTATCAGGTGAGTGAAGGGCCGCCCCTTCCAGAGGTAGCGAACGCGACCGACCTCTTCCCGTGGTTCAACAAACAAGCTCGCCGCGGCGAGGCGGTCGTTCTGGAGCGGTTGGACGAGTTGCCTGAAGAGGCTTCCGTCGACAGGGAGAACCTTCAGGTGTTCCGCGCGAAGTCTGTGGTGGTTCTTCCTCTTCAGGTGGGTGGCGAGGCTGTTGGAATTGTCAGCTTCGCCACGATTCATCGCGAGAAGGCCTGGGCAGAACCGATCGTTACTCGCCTCAAGCTCCTGGCACAGGTGTTCGCCCACGCGATCGATCGGCGGCATGCAGACCTGGCGCTACGGAACTTGAGCGGGCGACTGATTCGTGCGCACGAGGAGGAGCGGGCGCGTTTGGCGCGGGAGCTTCACGACGATCTGACGCAGCGACTTGCGCGGATCGCGAT
>JARFQS010000498.1 GCA_029287645.1 Thermoanaerobaculia bacterium
ATGGACGACCTCGCGCACCACACGATCTACCTCGCCGACGACTATCGCCGCAACCTCCGGGACATCGAAGACGACCACGTGCTCACTGCACAACCTTCTTTCTATGTGCAGAACCCGACCGTGACGGACCCCGGCATGGCACCGGACGGCATGAGCTCTCTCTACGTTCTGGTCCCGGTCACGCATCAGCACGACAACGTCGATTGGGCACGAGAAACCAAGGCTTTCAGGAGAGTCGTCGTAGAACAGCTCGAGAAAGTCGGCATCGATGATCTCGACCAACGAATTCGCTACGAGAAGATCCTGACTCCCGCCCTCTGGGAGAGTGAGCAGAGCATCTACAAGGGAGCGACCTTCAACCTGGCTCACACCTGGGGCCAGATGCTGAGCCGGCGACCCCACAACCGGTTCGAAGACCTGGAATCCGTCTATCTGGTCGGAGGAGGTACGCACCCGGGCAGCGGCCTGCCGGTCATCTTCGAATCCGCCAAGATCACATCGCAGCTCATCGAGGAAGACGCCCGGAAGGTGAAAAAGACGACCTTCCTACCCTCCCGCTCCGGAGACGCCGGAGAGGTCGACCGTGCCTGGGGTTCGGCTGCTACGATGCAGAGTTCCACGCTCGGAAAGCCTGCATCGGGTAGTCTCAGCAAGACGGCCTGAAGCGACGGGATCGAACATGGCTATTCCGTCCCAATCGACTGGCGAGACGTCTTCCAACCGCTCGCCGTCTCTTCATTCGGTGGCTCGGGCTCGCCGAGCCCAACACGACTGGTCAGGGCTCTCCATCGAGCAGCGCCTCGACGTGATCAGGAGATTCCGTTGGGCCCTGACAGACAAAGGCGCGGCTCTGGCCGACTCGGTCCAGCTCTCTCGAGCAGGCGGCGTGGCTGAGACCCTCTCGGCGGAGATCCTGCCGCTGGCGGATGCTTGCAGATTTCTCGAACGGGAAGCACCCAGGCTCCTCCGACCCCGACGACTGAAACGCAAGGGAAGACCGTTGTGGCTCACCGGAACTTCGAGTGTGGTCTATCGTGAGCCCCTGGGGGCGGTCCTCGTGATCGCAGCTTCGAACTACCCCATCCTGCTCCCGGGTGTCCAGACCATACAGGCCCTGGTCGCCGGCAACGCCGTGCTTCTGAAGCCAGGACGTGGCTGCTCGAAGACAATCACGGCCTTGGTGGACCTGCTCACGGATTGTGGTCTGCCGAGAGATCTCGTCGCGGTCCTCGACGAGTCTCCCGCGGCGGCACAGTGGGCCATGGATGCAGGTGTCGAAAAGGTTCTCCTGACAGGCTCGCTCGCAACGGGTCGAGAGGTCCTGGGACGTCTGGCATCGACGGTCACTCCCTCCATCGTCGAGCTCTCAGGCTGCGATGCGGTCTTCGTGCTCCCAGAAGCCGACCTCGACCTGGTGGCACGAGCCCTGGCCTTCGGGCTGAGATTGAACGGCGGAGCGACCTGCATCGCGCCCCGACGGGTCTTCGTGCCCAAGAGCCGTCTTTATGCTCTCCAAGGGCATCTCCAGGATGCACTGTTCGACGCGCCTGCGACAGAGATCGAGCCCACCGTCGCAGCCGAGCTCACCGACCTCGTCGCTGAGGCCGAGGCCGAAGGCGCGGTTGTGGCCTTCGGAGAGGTCCCCAACGAGAACCGAATGCGGCCGCTGGTACTGAGCAACGCCTCGGCCGAGATGCGGCTCCTGCGCTCGGATGTCTTTGCACCGGTCCTTTCCCTGGTCGGCGTCGACAACCCGGAGGAGGCGCTCGCCCTCGACACTCAATGTCCGTATGCGCTCGGAGCGACGGTCTTCGGACCACCTGCCGAAGCACGCAGCTTCGCTTCGCGCGTCGAAGCAGGCGTGGTGGTGATCAACGACATGATCGCACCCACAGCAGATCCTCGCCTGCCTTTTGGCGGGCGGGGTTGGAGCGGCTTCGGCTCGACACGGGGAGCCGAGGGACTTCTGGAGCTGACAGCTCCTCGGGTCGTGATCGAACGGAAATCAAAGTCTCATCCCCACCTGGACTCACTGCAGCCGGGGGACGAGCGGCTGTTCGAGTCCTATTTGCGAGCAACACATTCCAGACGCTGGAGCGAGCGCTTCGGCGGTTTGCGGAACCTGTTGGGTGATCTGCGGCGCAAGAGCCGCGTTGAACAGGGGGAGACATGAGCAAGTCGATGAAAAGAGAGTCTCGCGTCGGATTCATCGGCGGAGGTCTGGGAGCTTTGGCAGCGGGCTGAGGTCCGCCAGCTGGCAGGAGACAACGAAGCCGAAGAGCATCCTTGGGGAACGGAACCGATGCCGAGATCAGGCACAGACGCAGTCTCTACGGAGCAGAATCCGCCTGCCGTCTCATCTCGCCTCGCGAGATGGTTCGGACGGTATCTGCGGCGGTACTTCGCACGCCATTTCGATGCCATCCGGTTGAGCGGCGAGGAGGGACTGGCGACGATCGGTGACGCCCCTCTCGTCATCTACACCAATCACCCTTCCTGGTGGGATCCCATTCTCTTCATGCTGCTCAGCCAAGAGGTCTTCCCCGACAAGACTGCCTACGGCCCGATGGATTCAGCAGCTCTGGAGAAGTACGGATTCCTGACGAAACTGGGTGTTGTCGGAGTCGAGCAGGGAACGCGCGCTGGCGTCATTCAATTTCTCAGAATGGGTGAGTCCATTCTGAAGAGCGATGGGTCCACTCTTTGGATCACGGCCGAGGGCCGGTTCACGGATCCTCGTCGTCGCCCGGTCGACCTCAGGCCCGGGTTGAGCCATCTCGTCAGGCGTGTCGGAAAGGTCACGGCGATCCCCCTCGCGGTCGAGTACACCTTCTGGAACGAACGACTTCCCGAAATCCTGGTGCGCTTCGGAGAGTCGGTCGACTTCACGGAGGCGGACCGGTCCAAGTCGGTCACCGAGATTACCCAACGATTGAACAGGAACCTCGAGTCGACTCTGGACGAGCTCGAGAGCCTGGCCGTGGAGAGGGACCCCTCTCTGTTTCGCACCCTCCTGCTCGGCCGCAGCGGCATCGGTGGGATCTATGACTCCTGGCGTCGCCTGAAGGCGAACGCTCAGGGGAAGTCGTTCGACGCCTCCCACGGAGGACGCGGTTCATGAGCCTCGAATTCTGGGTGGTCGTCTCGCTGGTCTTGGCCAGCGTTCCAGCCATCAATGTGATGCTGAACCTTCTGTTCTACCGACGGACTCCGACGGTGCATCGAGCTGGGAACGAAACCCCTGCGGTTTCAGTGCTGATCCCGGCGCGAGACGAGGAGGTCAATATCCGCACGGCCGCCTGCAGAGTTCTCTCCAACGACTCCAGAAATCTCGAGTTGATCGTCGTCGACGACCACTCCACTGACGGCACCGCGGAGATTGTCAGAGAGGTCACCACAGAGGACTCTCGGGCACAACTGGTCAACGCGCCGGCCCTTCCAGACGATTGGGGTGGCAAGCCGCACTCCTGTTTCACAGGCGCTGCAAATGCCACCGGCGATTACCTGGTATTCGTCGACGCCGACGTCGCCCTCGAGCCCAACGCCATCGAGCGCCTCGTCGCATTCATGGACACGACCCGATCCGATCTGGCGAGTGGCATCCCACGACAGGTGACCAAGACCCTGACCGAGAAACTGGTCGTCCCCCTGATCCACTTCATCCTGCTGGGCTTCCTGCCGATGATGGGCATGCGTTGGACTCGCAGACCGTCCTTCTCGGCGGGCTGCGGACAACTGTTCATCGCCAGGAGATCCGCTTACGAGGAAACCGGCGGTCACCGGGCCATCAAGGCATCGCGACACGACGGAATCGAGCTACCCCGAGCCTTTCGCCAATTCGGTCTGAAGACCGAGCTCTTCGACGCTACCGATCTGGCAACCTGTCGCATGTACAACAACGCTCGGGAGGTCTGGCGCGGCTTTGCCAAGAATGCCACGGAGGGGATGGCCTCCCCCGCCGCCATCGTCCCATGGACCGTCCTTCTGATCGGCGGCCAGGTCTTGCCCCTTGTCCTGCTTCTGGTGGCATGGCTGACGAACTCCGGGAGCCCGGCGATCGCTTTGGCCGCCACCGCTACCGCCTTGGTCTTCGTCACTCGGTGGGTGCTTGCTTGGAGATTCGAGCGGTCCTTTCTCGGGGCCCGGCTGCTTGCGGTAGGGTGCGTGGTCCTCGGTGCCGGGCAGTGGGTCGCGGTGGTGCGGGGGGCGGCGGGCGGCCGCGTGGCGTGGGGGGGGCGGTCGGGAGGGCGGGGCGGCGGGGCGTGGCGGCTGCTGGGTCGGTGGGGGTGCGCGCGGGGCGGGGGGGGGGGGGTGGTGTGCGGGGGCTCGGG
>JARFQS010000508.1 GCA_029287645.1 Thermoanaerobaculia bacterium
GCCACGACCGTGGCCAACGCGACAAGATCCTGATCCGCAACCGAGCGTCGCAGGGATTCGAAGACCGCCTTTCGCATCAGTCCAGCCTTTCGATGAACACTTCGATCTCTCCACCACAGCTCAGGCCCAGGCTCCAGGCCTCCTCGTCCTCCACGCCATATCCCACCAACCGCGCCTCTCCGGTGTCCAGGACGGATTCGGCCTCCTGACAGACCGCGGCCTCGACACAGCCACCGCTCACCGATCCGGCCATTCGCCCATCATCCCGGATCGCCATCTTCGAGCCGAGCGGGCGAGGTGCCGATCCCCAGACCTTCACCACGGTCGCCAGAGCCGCGCGATGGCCCTGGCTCTTCCAATCTTCGATCTCCTCGATGAGCTGTCGCATGATCGTCAAGACTCCCTTTCACCCCGGTCCCGCGGGACCTCGGGCCGGACGGCCTGTTACAGATGTTCGGGATTATGGATCGGCACCCATTCGCGATCAAGGTTCTCCGCAGTCCTGACACACCGAGAGCCAGCCGAGCAACAGCTATCGATCCGGGTCGGCAACCAGGTCGGGGTGACTCATGGGTATCCGCCGATTCCATTGTGAAATCGACTCCAGAGGAGTAGTCTTACCGTATTGAGGCTGAAAAGTTCCTCGACAGACCCTGGAAGGAGGGGGAGGTAGTCATGACATACCGCGAAGACCGTGGCCAATTGCTGCTAGGCGTCGCGCGCGGCGCGATCCTCGTGTGTGCTGCAGTGCTCCTGATGTTGTCTGCAACTGGGCCCGCCGAAAGCGCAACGGAGGACACAGCCTTCCTGGTCGCCAAGGGACGGGTGACCTATCGCGTCTACTGCATCAACTGTCACGGCGCCAAGGCCAAGGGTGACGGCACCCTGGCGGAGCTATTGACTGTCAAGCCGACCGACCTCACGGTCATGACCAAGGAGAGCAACGGGACCTTTCCCGCTGACCGGGTCATGAGGTCCATCGACGGTCGAGAGCAGATTCGTGGGCACGGGATGAAGGAGATGCCCGTTTGGGGCGACGTGTTTCAGACGTCGGGTGCAGAACCGTCTGGCGAAGATGAAACAGCAGAGGACCGCGCCAAGCGCAAGATCCGCGAGCTCGTCCTGTATCTGGACTCCATTCAGGTCGATTGATCTCGAGACATAGGTCGGCACCAGGGGGCCGAGGTGGCCCCCTCTGAGGCCGTCCAGCTCACCCCCCGAGCAACCCCTTCACTTCTCCATCCTCCAGGTCCATCCGGCTCGCCTGCGGCGTGACCGGTAGGCCAGGCATGCGCATGATGTCGCCCAGCAGGGGCACGACGAATCCGGCTCCTGCCGAGACCACGAAGTCACGCACAGTAATACCGAAATCTGTCGGCCGTCCGGCCAGGGTCGGATCATCCGTCAGGGACGTCGGAGTCTTCGCCATGCAAACCGGGAGGGTGTCGTAGCCGAGCTCCTCGATCCTCTTGAGCTGCCGCTCCGCCGGCTTGGTGTAAGCAATCTCGGTGGCCCCATACATGGTCCTGGCGATCTTGCCGATCTTGTTCTTGACCGGCTCAGACCAATCGTAGAGGGGCCGGAACGGACCCGATGCCTTCTCGGCATGGTGAACCAGGGTCTCTGCCAGCTCGACGCCACCGTCCCCACCCTTGTCGAAGATGTCCGACACGGCAAAAGGAGCACCCATCGTCTCGCATGCATCGCGCACGATCGCAATCTCGTCTGGGGTATCGGTCCCGAACTTGTTCAGAGCCACGACGGGAGTCTCGCCGAAGGCTCGAATGTTCTCGACGTGCTTGCGGAGGTTTCCCAGGCCTCGCTCCACAGCCTGGGGGTTCGGCTTGTCCAATTCGGCCTTGGGCACACCACCGTGCCGTTTCAACGCCCGGATGGTGGCAACCAGCACGACAGCTGCGGGATCCAGGCCGGCGGACACGCATTTGATGTCGAAGAATTTCTCGGCGCCGAGGTCGAACCCGAATCCAGCCTCGGTGATCGTCCAGTCACTGTGCGCCATGGCCATCTTCGTGGCGATGACCGAGTTGCACCCGTGGGCGATGTTGGCGAAGGGACCTCCGTGCACCATCGCTGGAACGCCTTCTCCCGTCTGCACGAGATTCGGCATCAAGGCATCCCTCAACAGCACCATCATCGCGCCGACGGCCTCCAGGTCCGCGGCCTTCACCGGCTCGTTGCGATAGGTGAAAGCCACTAGGAGCCTCGACAGGCGGGCCCTCAGATCCTCGGCATCCTCGGCGAGACATAGGACAGCCATGATCTCGGAAGCGGGCGTGATGTCGAAACCGGTTTCCCTGGGAACGCCCTGCAGCTTGCCACCCAGGCCGATCACCACGTGCCGGAGGGCCCGATCGTTGAGATCGATCACCCGCCGCCACAGGACCTGCCGCGAGTCGATTCGCGGTTTCTTGCCGTGATAGATGTGATTGTCGACGATCGACGCGAGAAGATTGTTGGCGGATGTGATGGCGTGGAAATCACCCGTGAAGTGAAGGTTGATGTCGGCGGTCGGCACCAGGACGGACTTGCCACCTCCGGTGGCGCCTCCCTTCAGGCCGAAAGTCGGCCCCAACGAGGGCTCACGCAGCGCCAGGCAGACCTTCTTTCCAATCTTCGCCATTCCCTGGGCCAAACCGATCGAGGTCGTGGTCTTCCCCTCTCCGGCACTGGTGGGAGTGATGGCCGAAACCAGCACCAACTTTCCAGGCGCTCTGCCGTTGTCTCGAGCTTCAGGCCGGATCTTGGCTTTGTCGTCACCATAGGGCACGAGG
>JARFQS010000527.1 GCA_029287645.1 Thermoanaerobaculia bacterium
GGGGTGCATCAAGCTCATGGAGGAGGTGCTGGAGAGTAACTACGCCCTGCTCCACTGCTCGCCCGCACGGCTGCATCTGATCTGGCGCCAGGTGCGGCGGGTCTCCCAGCTGATACGCACCCAACTGTCCTCGCTGCTCGAATACCCCTCGATCATTCCGCACCTGGAGGAAGCTCGACAGAGCGTCGTCCACTCTCTGGAGATGCTCGAGAACACGGTCCTCGAGGAGCTGGAGCAGTTTCCACGCGATCTCCCCGCCGACCGCATGCTCGAAGCCCGGAAGTTCCTTTGCGTGTCGATCGGCAAGTTACATGCCTTCCTGCAGGACACCTTCAGCGAATTGCTGGCCGCCGACCCCCGAAGCGACCGGGACGCCGACTATTTCCTGTCTCGGCGATTTCCCCGCGACATCGAAGAGGCCGAGTGGCTTTTTGCCTCGGTCAAGGGACTGCAGAAATACCTGCGGGGCATCGAGAGCTCACGCTACCCTCGCCTGACCTCGGTGTCGGAGCGGATCCGCCGCGAGGAGCATCTGCCCTTCGGCGAGTTCTGGAGCGGGCTCATGGAGTTCCTGGTCTCTCTGATCCATGATCTGTCGCCCCGCCTGAACGAGATCCTGGCGCTGCGAGGCATCCGATTCGATGAGTTGGAGATTCTCGACGACTACGCGGTAGAGATCCCCACGAAGGCCAAGCTGGTCATCGAGATCGTCGAGGTCGGGCGCAGAACGGTCGATCAACTGAAGCGCGAGGCGGGCGACGATCGAACCCTGAGAGAGCAGAACCTGCAAGACCTGATCACCGTCCATGCCGTGCTCAGCCGACGACTGGTCTCGCTGCTGAACGACCTGGACAGGAGAATCAGCGATCTCTGGGTCTTTGTCCCGATCTGGCTGGAGAACATCGAGAAGCGCCGCGCTCTGCTGCTGCGACGAGACCACTCGGACCCGAAGCCCTTCAGCATCACCGTCACCTCCCGGACTCTGCGTCAGTGATCCCGGTGTAGCTCGCTGGGTGGGCGGGTGCGAAATCGGCGATAGCTCCAGATGTACTGCTCGGGACAACGACGCACGCACTCTTCCACGCCGCCGTTGAGCCGAGTCGCCGCCTCGACGAGATCCTCGCTGTCCAGGCCTTCCGGTGAGGGTTGAAATCGAAGGCGGAAGCTACCCTTCGCCGTCCGCTCGCAGTACCCGAATACGGTGACGGCACCGTACTTCCGGGTGAGCCGGGCCACCAGGGTCATGGTCAGAGCGGGGACTCCGAAGAAGGGTGCAAAGACCCCATGCTTCTTCAAGGGCTCCTGATCGGGGAGGACGCCCAGCCCGTCTCCTTTGTTGAGAGCCTCGACGATACGGCGCATCCCCGTGCGGTCGGCCGGCACGAGCTCGGCGCCGAACCGCTCTCGGGACCGCCGGATGAACGCGTCCATCTCGGCGATCCTCGGCGGTCGGTAGAGGGCCAGCACTCGAGTATTGACCTGTAGATAGCGGCTCAGGATCTCCCAGTTGCCGAGGTGAGGCACGAGCACCAGCGTCCCGCGTCCTGTCTCGAGCGCTCGCCGAACGTGGTCCTCTCCTTCGACGCTCTCGATCCTCTCGAGCAGCTTCTCGGTGCTCGAGAACCAGACCCACCCGACCTCGGCCACGGTCTTGCCGGTCTCGAGGAGGCTGGCCCTGGCGATACGCCGGCGCTCGTCCGGGGCCAGATCCGGATAGCAGAGCTCGAGATTCCCGTCTGTCGTCCTACGCAGGCGGTTCGGGGTCACCCATAACAGCCAGCCTACGAGAGCCCCGACGGACTGTGCCATTCTCACAGGCAGTAGAGCGAAGCTCCGGATCAGAGCCTTGAGAATGGCAGCCTGGACAGGAGCCGATTTGGTGACTTTCTTGGCGGACATGCGTTTGGCTTCGGCGATGCACTCCGGAAGCAGGGACTCGGGGCCCGCTCTGGAACCCGTTCGGTCCACTGAATCATAGAAGAAATCCGGTGCGGACCCGCCCTCATTGGGTCCCACAGAAGCAATAGGCATTGAGACCTGCCGGATCCCCGAAGTCGTCGAGGCCAGTGACGTCGTCGAGTAGAGCGTCGAGACCAAGCCTACGATCCGAGACGATGGATCGCGCGAGCGCCCAACCCTCCGTCCGCTTCGCGGCTCCTTCGAGAAGGGCCGCCAGCAACCTGGAGGTGGTTCCAGCCTTGCGCTCGATGTAGGCCACGCGATAGTCCTCGGAGACACCTGCCTTCTCTGCGGCAGCCTCCAAAGCCTCGTCCAGGTCGCCCAGCTCGTCCACCAGACCCAGGTCGCGGGCCCTGGCACCCGTCCAGACCTGGCCCTGCGCCACTCGATCGACCTCTTCCACTGTCATACCACGCTCCGCAGCCACCCGACCGATGAAGTCCTGATAGCCCGCCTCGATCCCCAGCTGCATGGCCTCCTTCGCCTCGTCGGGCAGCCCGCGATCGGGTCGCAGCGTCCCAGCGAAGGGTCCAGTGCCGAGACCGTCGTTGCGGATGCCGAGCTTGCCGAGGGTCCTCTGAAATGTCGGTGCCATCGCGTAGATACCTATCGAACCGGTGATCGTCGTCGGATGCGCCCAGATCTGATCGGCTGACATGGAGATCCAGTACCCCCCGGAAGCGGCTACGGATCCCATGGAGACGACAACCGGCTTGCCCGCCGCACGTGTCACCTCGATCTCGCGTCGAATGATCTCCGAGGCAAACGAGCTGCCCCCAGGGCTGTCGACGCGCAGAACGAGCGCTTTGACCGATTCGTCGTTCCTGGCTGTCCGAATCAGCTCCGCGGTCGAATCGCCTCCGATGCTGCCCGGGGGCCGCCTACCGTTGTAGATCAACCCCTTGGCCACCACGACCGCAACGACGTTCTCGCTCTCCTCGCTGGCCAGATCGATCGCCTCCAGGTAGGTGAGGTAGTCGATTCGATGGTAGGAGTGGCTTTTCTCGTCCTCTCCGACGATCTCGATCAACCGGTCCCTCACCTCATCCCTGTTGACGACGTGATCGACCAGCCCTTCGGCGAGGGCGACGGCCGCGGCATTGCCGGCATGATCACCCATCCTGCGGTGGAAATCGTTGGAGTATGCCGAGATCGCATCGCGAGACAGTCCCCGTGCCGCGGACAGGTCTGTCCGATAGACCTCCCAGAGCTCGTCGAGCCACTGTCTCCGGTTCTGACGAGCCTCGGGAGACATCTCGCTGCGCAGGTAGGGCTCGACGGCCGACTTGTACTCGCCGACCCGGAAGACGTTCCAGTCCACTTCGAACCGATCCAAGGCCTCCTTGTAGTAGTTACGATAACTACTGAATCCGGGCAGCCACACCAGACCCATCGGGTGCACCATGATCTCGTCCGCCGAGGCGGCCAGATAGTAGCGAGATTGCGAATACACATCCGCCGCCGCCAATACCGGCTTTCCACTCTTCTTGAACTCCTCCAGGTCCCGGCCCAGGGTCTGCAGAGTGCTGAGACCAGCTCCACCCAGCCGATTCAAATCCAGATAGAGGGCCTGCACCCGCTCGTCCTCACCTGCAGCTCGAACGGCCTGGCGCAACGTCCGCAGCAGGCTCTCCGGCCGGTACCGTCCCAGGAGCTTCAGGACCGCTCTCTCATCCGGCGTGCCGTAGAGCTGCTCTACCAGTGCGCCCACCGGATCGACCACCAGGGCCGCCCTCTCTGGAACCTTCGATCTCTCATCGGCGAGCCACCATGAGACCAGCCCGAGTACCAGCAAAATGAAGAGGAGATTGACGACGAGTCGACGTGCCTGATCGAGGCCTCGCCAGAACAAGCCAAACGCCTCGATCAGGGTCTTCATGAATGTGCGCACCGAAATTCCTCCCGATCTGAAGGTCGACAGCTGCCGAACCTGGCAGGCCTCTGTCGGAGCCTCCCAGACCCTGTTCTTCCTACAGAATCAATACGTAGGGCGGAGGTCGCGGTTTGGGCTTCGAGCCCCTCATTCCGCCCATTCGAAACCACCCTACCAGCCCCCCCACCCCACCCGCTTGAGTAGCCATGCTGTCCGCC
>JARFQS010000576.1 GCA_029287645.1 Thermoanaerobaculia bacterium
ACACGCTGAACAGATCGTAGGCTCAAACGTGATCTTCGATCGTCTCCTGCAAAAGGCGGCTTTTCTCGGGATCCTTGGTGGTTTCCCAGTGTTGTTCCGCGTTCATCTCACCGAGACCCTTGTAGCGCGGGATCGACAGACCCTTCCTGGCACCGTTGTAGAGGGTCTCGAGAGCTTCGTTGAGGTTCCCCGCCTCGATTGTCTCGTCGCCCTTGTGCAACACGAAGTTGGTCGCCGACAGCGCTTCCAATCCATGACGGTTCCGCGCCATGGCGCGGTATTCGGCAGTGAAGAGAAGGTCCCAGTCGAGCTTGACGTTTCTCTCGACCCCATCCCTGCGGCTGACGAACTTGATGAAGCCGGTGCCGTGCTCCTCGTCCTCACCGACCTCGACGCTGTGGAATCCGGAGGCCTCTATGATGTGAGCGATCTCGGCCAATCGAGCTTCATCCGAGAGCGCCTTCTTGTCCTTCAAACCGCGCAACAGGGCCACTCGCAGAGCATCTTCCGGATAGCCACGGGACACGAGCCTTTCCATATCCTCACGAAAGCTCTCGACCTGTTCCAGAAACGTCGCCAAGCGCGTTCCGCTGAGGCTTTTCTTCTCGCCCTCGGACTCTACGGTCATCTTCCAGGAGTCCTGGATTCGCTCGACCAGGAACATCCGATATTCGCCTTCGTCCTTGAGATAGGTCTCCATCTTCCTGCCCTCCGCGACCTTGTAGAGCGGCGGTTGAGCGACATAGAGATAGCCCCGCTCGATGATTTCCTGCATCTGGCGGAAGAAGAAGGTGAGGATCAGGGTTCGAATATGACTGCCGTCGACATCGGCATCGCACATGATGATCAACTTGTGATACCTGAGCTTGCCAACGTCGAAATCCTCCTTGCCGATCCCCGTCCCCAGAGCCGAGATCAGTGTCTTGATCTCCTCCGAGGTGAGCATCTTGTCGAATCGGGCCTTCTCGACATTGAGGATCTTTCCTTTGAGTGGCAGGACCGCCTGGAATCTCCGCTCGCGCCCCTGTTTCGCCGTTCCACCGGCCGACTCACCCTCGACCAGGAACAACTCGGCGAATTCGGGGTTTCGCTCACTACAGTCGGCTAGCTTGCCCGGCAGGTTCGAGGCATCCAAGGCTCCTTTGCGACGCGTGAGCTCGCGAGCCTTGCGGGCGGCTTCACGAGCCCTGGCCGCGTCCACCGACTTGAGGATGATCTTCTTCGCGATCCTTGGGTTCTCCTCCAGAAACGAGCCAAGACGGTCATTGACCACCTGCTCGATCCATCCCTTGACCTCGGAGGAGACGAGCTTGTCCTTGGTCTGGCTGGAGAACTTCGGATCCTGGATCTTCACCGAGACAACGGCGGTCAGACCTTCTCGAATGTCGTCACCGGTCAGGTTCTCCTTGAGGTTCTTGAGCAGGCCGGCCGATTTGGCATAGGCATTAACCGTGCGCGTCAGGGCCGATCGAAAGCCCACGAGATGGGTGCCACCATCCCGGTTGTTGATCGTGTTGGTGAAACAGAAGACCTGCTCTTGATAGCCATCGTTCCACTGCAGGGCAATCTCTGCGACCTCTTCACTGGAGCCCTCGCCGCGGACATCTTCGAGGTGGATCGGCTGCTTGTGAAGGGGCGCCTTGTTTCTCGCCAGATGCTCGACGAAGCTGCGAATGCCTCCGGCGTAGGAGAAATCGTCCTGCTTTCCACTCCTCTCGTCCTCGAGAACGATCCTCACGCCCTTGTTGAGAAAAGCCAATTCCCTGAGTCGCTGGGCCAGGGTCTCGTAGTGGAAATCGAGCTCGGAGAAGATCTTCGAGTCGGGAAAGAACCGCACTTTCGTACCGGTTCTCTTCGTCTTGCCGATCGTCTTGATCGACTCCTCGGGGATACCCCGATGGTAGTTCTGGTACCAGACGTCGCCGTCTCGCTTGATCTCGAGCTCCAGAGTCTCGGATAGAGCGTTGACCACCGATACACCCACACCGTGCAGACCTCCGGAGACCTTGTAGGAGTTGTGATCGAACTTTCCGCCCGAGTGCAGCTCCGTCATGATCACTTCGGCGGCAGAGCGACCTTCGCTCTTGTGCATGTCTACCGGAATGCCGCGCCCGGCGTCTTCCACGGTGACCGAGTTGTCATTGTGAATGGTTACATCGACCCTGGTGCTATATCCGGCCTGCGCCTCGTCGATGGAGTTATCCACCAACTCGAACACCATATGGTGCAGGCCCGAGCCGTCATCGGTGTCCCCGATGTACATACCGGGGCGTTTGCGTACCGCATCCAGTCCCTTGAGGACCTTGATACTGTCGGCGGTGTACTTGCCTTGCGCGGTGGTCAAATCTCTAGTCTACCGTCGTGGAACATGCGTCTCTGGTCAACTCCTGGGAACCTTCAGGGATCCCTCTCCGGCACCTCACCGGGCACGCCGATTCGTGACTCGTCGAGTCCCTGTTCAGGATCGATTTCGGCCGGCTGACTACGGCCCTCGAAATCAGCCCTGACCCTATCACGGAAGGACCCAAAAAGCAAACTTTAAGTATCTGATTTTTCAGTAACTTACAGGCGAATTTAGAGCTTTCAGGCGGGACCCAGATTTCCCTCGTCCAATCGCCAGCGAACAGCCTCTCCGGCCATCTCCCAGACCTCCGCCCGATTCGAGCTGACGAGGACCTGTCGAGCCGCCAGAAACACCCCGAAAACGGCCTCCAGTCGGCCTCTGTCGAGCTCGGTATCGGCATCGTCGAGAAGATAGATCGGGTCCCTTTCAGCCGCCCTCAGAAGCCCACCTCGCGCCGCGGCGAGAAGCAGCCCCAGGACTTTCCTCTCTCCAGCGGAGCCGACGCGTCGAATACTGCGACCGTCGAATAGCACTTCCACATCATCCAGATGGGGACCAACCAGGGGTCTACCCTTCTCACGCTCCCGGCGCTCGAAGCTCTCGAGGGTGTGGAGAAGGACCTCCTCGGAAACCTCTTCGGTCGAGATCGAAGGTCTATACCGGATCTCCACCTGCGGCAGCGAGAGTCCGCTCAGCGATACCGCGTCTGCGAACTCGGTCGATACCCTCTCAATATAGTCGCAGCGCAGTTGCATGATCTCGCTCGCCGCACTGGCCAATACTTCATTCCAGGGACCGAGAGCCGGTCGTTTCTCGACCAGCAGGATTCTCTTTTCAGAGAGAGCCTGTCGGTACCGGGCCAGTTTCTCGAGAGTGGCCGGCTTTTCAGCAACGATCCCTTGATCGACAAAACGCCGCCGAAGAGCCGGGGGTCCGGTCAGGAGATCTCGGTCGGCATCGGTCCAGGCCACGACCGGCAGGACTCGTAAATGCTCGACCAAAGGGGCCGCCTTGTCATTCAAGCGCCTATGCCTACCTCCGGACACCCATCCGACCTCCAACCGACTCCGTACGCCGCTGTCCACCTCACCCTGGACGCGAAACTCGCCTTCTCCGTGCCGTACACAATCGGCCGGCTGGGAGGTGCGAAAGCTCCGAGTCGTCGCCAACAGATAGACGGCCTCCAGAAGACTGGACTTGCCGGATCCGTTGGGTCCTAGAAGCAGATGACAACCGGGACCCGGTTGCCACTCGATGTCCTTGAGATTACGAAAGGCGTAGCTGGAGAGATGGGAGAGCAAGCCGGGTCGATCTTCAAGACGATTCGATGTCCGTCAGGGGCGGATCGCGGTGTACTCCTCTACCGACGAGGCTGCAGGGATGCCTAGATCCTCATGGGCATGATGACGCACAGGTAACGCCGATCCTGCCCTTCGACTGGAACACCGATGCACTGGGTGTTCTCGTCCTTCATCTCGAGCATGACCTTCTCCGTCTCGAGCGCCGCCAGGAACTGAGCCATGTAGTCGGGGTTGACTCCCAGACGCAATTCGTCACCGCCATGCTCACAGGTCACCTCTTCCGCGGCCTCGCCAAGGTCGGGGTTGGCCGCCGAGATGACCAACCTCTCGGCATCGAATTGCAGGCTCACGGCTCGCGCCCGGTCTCCGGTCAGCAGCGCCACCCGCTGAATCGCATCCGAGAGGTTCTTGCGCTCGAAAATGGCCTTCTTGTCGTTGTCCTTGGCAATGACCCTGTCGTAGTCGGGAAAGGTGCCTTCCAGGATTCGACAAATCAGTTCCCTGCGACCCAGTCGAAATGACAGATGGTGCTCACCGCGGCGGAACGATACCGTCTCTTCACCTTCGAAGCGCAGGAGCTCCTGGAGGGCCTTTCGCGGCACCAATACACCATCTTCGGCCTTCGCGCCTTTGAGGTCGTTCTCGACCAGAGCGAGGCGGTGACCGTCCGTTGCCACCATCTCCAACGAATCCTCTTTGAGCTTGAAGAGGGCACCGTTGAGTTGAAACCGCGACTCTTCCACGGATACCGCGAAGATGACTTTGGCGATCATCGCCTTGAGCTGCGCAAACGGAATCTCGGTGCCGTCATGGTCACCGACATCGGGCAAGGTCGGAAAATCGGCCGGTGAAAGCCCGTTGATCTTGAAGCGCGACTTGCCAGCCACGATGGTGAGTCGCTTCTCGTCCTCGAGAACCAACCGCACTTCGTCCCCCACGACCGCGCGAATGATCTCCAGGAACTTCCTCGCCTGAACCGCGATACCACCAGCGCCTTCCACCTCCGCGGAACAACTCGTCGTCAGAGACACATCCAGGTCCGTGGCTGCGAGGTGCAATTGATCGGCCTCGCCTCGCAAGAGGATGTGAGAGAGCACTGGAATCGTCGTTCGACGCTCGACGATGCCCTGCATGGGTGCAAGCTCATTCAAGAATTCAGAACGCTTTACGCGGATTTCCATGGGCTCTTCTCCGATTAAGAAAGGGATCTGAATATATCATAGGGGTAGTAGTAGTAGATGCTGTGGAAGGACCCTAAAACCGCCGCAAATTACTCATATTCAAGCGCCTTGCGAGCCTCCTCAGAGCGCGGAACCAGGCTGTGCATCGACTGTGGAAGGTGCGGAAAATACGGGACCGCAGTCGGCTTTCCACAGGACTTCCTCAGATCGGACCACAGCTTGTCCACAGACGGGGTGAGCAGCACTCAGGAGAAATGCTGGGAGATGCTGTGGAGGGTCCGATCGAGATCGGCATCCTCGGCGCGGAGCTTCTCGATCTTGTCCACGGAGTACATGACCGTGGAGTGGTGTTTGTTGTTGAAGTGTTTGCCTATATCCGGAAACGACAGATCGGTGAGCTGTTTGCACAGGTACATGGCGACCTGCCTGGGGAAGGCGATCTGCTTGGCGTTGTTGCGACTCTTGATCTCACTGACCTTCAGGCCGTAGTGACGAGCCACGAACTTGATGATCTCAGGTGCCAGGACCCGCTCGTGATCGGCCGGCAGAATGTCCTTGAGGGTCTCCTTGACGAGATCCAGTGACAGGGGCTTTCCAGTCAACGAAGAGAAGGCCACCACCCTGTTGAGCATTCCTTCGAGCTCGCGGATGTTGGACTTGACCTGACGGGCGATGAAGAGAGCGACATCGTCCGATAGAGCGATTCCCTCCTGATCGGCCTTTCGACTGAGAATGGCGACCTTGGTCTCGAGATCGGGTGGTTGAATATCGGCGATCAGGCCCCACTCGAACCGGCTCCTGAGGCGCTCCTCCAGGGCGGGGATATTGCGGGGCGAGGAATCAGAGGAGAGGACAATCTGCTTCTGGCTCGAGTAGAGCGTGTTGAAGGTGTGGAAGAACTCCTCCTGGGTGCGTTCCTTGTTGGCGAGGAACTGAATGTCATCCACCATGAAGACATCGATATTGCGATAACGCTCCCGGAAGTCGGGCATTCGATTGAAGCGAAGCGAGCTGATCAGCTCGTTGACGAACTGCTCCGCAGGCAGGTACATCACCCGCAGCTTGGAGTGCTTTCGTCGGATGGTGTGCCCAATGGCGTGCAACAAGTGCGTCTTGCCTAGCCCTACACCGCCGTAGAGGAATAGAGGGTTGTAGGACCGCGCCGGATTCTCGGCAATCGCTCGAGCTGCGGCGTGGGCGAATTGATTGGAGTTACCGACAACGAACATCTGAAACTCGTACCTGGGATTGAACTGTGAGCTTGCGATATCTGTCGTCGCCGCATTGTCGCCTTCACGAACGGTGAAGAGGACTCGATAGGCTGGCCCCTCGAGGCTCGAGACAGCCTGTTCGATGGTCGTTCTATAGCTCTCCTCCAAAGCCAGGAGAAAACGCCTGTTGGGCGCTACGAGCTCGAGAGCACCCTCCCTTTCGGAGTGCACGCGTAAAGGCGCGAACCAGGTGGAGAACTCCTCGGGATCGAGCTCTTCCTTCAATTTCGTTTGGAGACGCTGCCAGACAGATGGCGCCATGTTTCTAGAACCCCCGAGACCTCACGACATAGTTTTCCACAACCTGTGGAAAAACTGCGGATCACACTCGCTGGAAGCGCCCGAAGAGACGGATCGAAGCGCGCGGCATCATAGCACAGGGGAAACCTCGAAGAGCTAGGCGGTCCAGGGTGCTTCAGTTGAAGTCGACCAAGGATTCGACGATCTCGGGAGGGAGTTCCAGGGGCATCGGAGCCTTCGGCAGGGATCGCATGAGGAGGCTCTCGGTGGGAGGTCGTCCCATGAAGGGCTCGAGGTTCTGACTGAGAAAGTCCATCAGTGACGGTGGTCGGGGGTAGAAGTCGATTCCGGTTGTCTCTCCTGGCCCGAGGCCGGCTTGCTGACGAGCCAGATCCAGGGCCACGTCGAGCCCGCCCAATTGGTCGACCAGGCCCAGTTCGAGAGCTTGTTTTCCTGTCCAGATCCGCCCCTGAGCCACGGCATCCACAGCCTCTCGGCTCATTTCGCGCCCCTTGGCCACGTGCCCCACGAAGGCGTCGTAGATGCGGAGCATCAAGCGCTCGTACTGCTCCGCCTGCTTGGGAGAGAAGTGATCCAGAGTCGAGAAGAAATCGGCGTTGGCGCCACGCGCCAGGGTGTCGTGGGTGATACCCAGGAGATCCTCCTGAAAACGACGTAGAACGAACTTTCCTCCGACGACTCCGATCGAGCCCGTAATGGTCGCGGGCTCTGCGACGATTCCCGTGGCCTTGCTGGCGATGTAGTAGCCGCCGGAGGCCGCAACATCGGACATGGAGACGACGACAGGCTTGAGTTCGGCCAACCGGACGACTTCTCGCAGCATCAGGTCCGAAGCCAGAGCGGACCCACCCGGGCTGTCGACTCGGAGGACGACTGCGGGGACACCCGGATCCTCGGCCAATTCCCTGAGAATCGTGGCGAGAGACTCCGAGCCGGCATAGCGCTGCTGAGACCAGGGGTCGGTGCCGTTCGGGCCTCTCACGATGGTGCCCTGTGTGAAGATGACGGCAATTCGGCTCCCGGTCAGGGGTCTACCAGGGGGTGCATAGTCGGAGAGTGGCACCAGGCGCGGTTCCTCGGAGGTCGTTTCCGAAAGGTCGGCCTCGAATTCGTCGGGGTACCCGAGGTTGTCTACGAGGCCCCCTTCGAGAGCTTCTTCGGCGGTCAACGGAGCCCTGTCGATGAGGTCACGAACCTCCTCTGTGGTCAGGTCGCGGTCTTCGGCGATGGTGGTGACGATCTGGTCGAACAAATCGTCGAGCACGCTCGACAGAGCTTCCTCCGCGGCGGGAGAGTGAGCTGTGTGCGTGAACTGCTCCGCGGCGCTCTTGTACTGGCCGGCATGAGAGAAGTCCGTCTCGATCTTCAGCTTCTCGAGGGTGCCACGCAGGAAATAGGCATCGGAAAACAGCCCAACCAGGTTCACGTCACCCATGGGGGCAAGGGTGATGTGGTCACACGCACTGATCACGAAGTAGGCCAGAGTACCGTTGGTGCCCTCACCCGCGGTCTCCAGAAAACAATTCACGAACTTGTCGGAGTCTCGGAAGCTCTCGAACAAGGAACGGATCTCCTGGGCCTTGCCGAAGCCGAAGCGGGCGTTTCTCAGATAGACAGATAGGCCCAAAACCTCCGAATCCTCTCGGGCGCGGCTCAGACCACTCCAGACGTCGGCGAGACTCTGGGGCGAGCCGCGACGGATCCATGAAAAGGAGGGAGCTTCCAGATAGTCGTAGACCGGTCGGTCCAATGTGAGTGTGACGACCTTCTCGCCTGGGAGGGTAGCGCCACGACCAGAAAAGAGGATCCCTGCCGCCGCGACAAGGATGGCCAGGACGACCAGCACAAGGAAGATAACCAGGAGTCGTTTCATGATGTCCGCGCCCTGAACTGTCCCAGAAACAGCAAAAGAAGTCCAGATTCAAACGCCGAGCAGTCGCTCTCCACCCACCGGGCACGGGATTTGCTTGTGAAAGTTGTAACAAGGCTAACGGGGAGGTTTCCTTCACACACAATCCCACCCCCATTGCCGGATTCGAAAGAGCTCGGTACATTTCACGCAAGCCTGCCAAAGTCCCCTAAATAACAGGGGTAACACCACAAACACCCACCAACGTCGAGACCTCCCCGGCAAGCCCTTTCCCAGAGGGCAGGCCGGAAGAGATCGTTAGAATCACTCCTGATGGACCTGCCTTGGCGGCCAAATTGGCGCACTGCGGCAATTTTGGCAGACTCGGGCTCCGGAATGGTTGTCGGCAATGGCGGAGAGGAAAGAAAACGAGCGGGTGGAACAGCGTCGGGATCTCCTCGCCTGGTTCGATCTGCAACAGAGGGACCTTCCATGGAGAAGGTCGCGGGACCCCTACCGGGTCTGGGTTTCCGAGATCATGCTGCAACAGACACGGGTCGAAACGGCCAGACCCTACTTCGAGAGGTTCATCCGGGCATTTCCATCGGTGGAGGACCTCGCCTCGGCAGAGGTGGAGGCTGTCCTGAGCCAATGGTCGGGCCTGGGGTACTACCAGAGAGCTCGAAGGCTCCACGCCGCGGCGCGGCAAATCGTGGCAGGGAGCGCGAGATTCCCCGCCAGCGTCGAAGAGTGGCTTCAGTTGCCCGGAGTGGGCCCCTATACGGCGGCAGCCATTGCAAGCATCGTTCTGGGGGTACCCGAGCCTGCCATCGACGGCAACGTGATGCGGGTCGTTGGCAGGTTGTTGGCTCTGGAAGAGGATCCGAGGAAGACGTCCGGGCATCGTGCCATTCAGAGCGAAGCCAGGCATCTCCTGGATCTCCAAAGGCCCGGAGATAGCAACCAGGCGCTCATGGAGATCGGTGCCACGATCTGCCTGCCGCGCCGGCCCCGGTGCTCGCTGTGTCCGCTGGAGCCGGGCTGCGGCGCGGCTGCGGCCGGCGATCCGGAACTCTATCCCGTCGCGGGTCGCAGGCCGCCGGTGTCGCGCCATTTTCGACAAGTGGCGGTAGTCGAGAGCCGGGGACGGGTACTTCTGTTCCGGCGCCCCGGGAACAGTCCCCGGATGGCCGGCCTCTGGGAGTTTCCATGGATGGACGGCAGGGCTCGCGGGAAACTGGAATCTGCACTCGGGCAGCGGTACGGTGGTCGCTGGAAGATCGGGTCCACCAGGGGCCGAGTCAGACACTCTGTCACCAATCGGTCCTTCCAAATCGAGGTCTTCGAAGCGAGCTCGAGCTTCGAGAGCGAGGTGGCAGAGGGGCCCGAGGCCGGCTGGTTCTCGAGTTCGGACCTGACGGGCCTCCCGGTGACCGGCCTGGTGGGCAAAGTCCTGAAGTTGCTGGAGGACTAGTCGTCGTGGCCGGCCGATAGCAGAAACCAACCCACCAATTTGTCGTCACTCTCCAGGAGCCGCCGAGAACCCATCGCGGTGAGCAGCCTGAGCAACCGGGTGGAGGACGCCTTCTTG